>CBAAAA010000170.1:0-9222 GCA_964658695.1 uncultured Solirubrobacteraceae bacterium
ATCACATCCCATGAAAGAGCAGCGGCCACGACGGCCTTCAACGTGTTGCTGGCGGTCAGCTTTTGTCATTTGCTGAACGACATGGTGCAGTCGTTAATTCCTTCGTTGTATCCGGTTTTGAAGGCTTCGTATGGCTTGAATTTTGGACAGCTCGGCATTCTGACGCTGGCGTTCCAGATGACGGCTTCGATCTTTCAGCCATTCATCGGACTGTATACGGACCGGCGGCCGCAACCTTTCTCATTGCCGGTCGGAGTGGGGTTCACATTGTGTGGATTGCTGCTGCTGTCGGTGGCGGCATCGTTCCCCGCCTTGCTGGCAGCGGCGGCATTGATTGGACTCGGTTCGGCGGTGTTTCATCCCGAGTCGTCGCGAGTGGCGCGGATGGCTTCGGGCGGGAGGCATGGTCTGGCCCAGTCCATTTTTCAATTGGGAGGGACGTTTGGGACAGCGCTGGGTCCGTTGCTGGCGGCATTTGTAGTGCTGCGCCATGGACAGCGCAGTGTGGCATGGTTTTCGGGGTCGGCATTCATTGCGGCGCTGGTTTTGTTGAGAGTGGCGCGGTGGTATCAGCAGCATCAGCGGGCGCAGCGAAGGGCTGGCAAAGTAAGTTCCGAGGTGAAATCAACGTTTTCGAGACGGACGATCGCGGTTTCGCTGACAATACTGATTGCGTTGATCTTTTCGAAGTACTTCTACCTGGCGAGTATCAGCAGTTACTATACGTTCTATCTGATTCAGAAATTTCATGTAAGTGTGGGCGCGGCACAGATTTATTTGTTCTTGTTTCTGGGAGCAGCCGCGGCCGGGACACTCATTGGTGGTCCGGTCGGCGATCGGATCGGGCGTAAGTATGTGATCTGGGGATCGATTCTCGGGGTGCTGCCATTTACTTTGGTCCTGCCATTCGCGAATCTTTTCTGGACGGGCGTTCTGAGTGTCTTAATCGGTTTGATTCTGGCGTCGGCATTTTCGGCGATTCTGGTTTACGCCCAGGAGTTACTGCCGGGACAAGTGGGCATGATTTCAGGGCTGTTTTTTGGGCTGGCCTTCGGGATGGGCGGCATTGGCGCGGCGCTGTTGGGAAAGCTGGCGGATCTGACGAGCATCGGCTTTGTGTATCGCGTGTGCGCGTTCCTGCCGCTAATTGGACTGCTGACGGTGTTTCTGCCGGACGTCGATCGATACGCGGGGGGTGAAGTGATTAGGGAAGCCACTGTTGATCTCGCAGGAGTCTCTGAAAGTTAAAGTCAGAGAGTGCGACGGCCGGAAAGTATTCGGTGACATAGCTTCGGGTCCACCAGGCTCCGCTTTGTTGGTGTTCTTGCGGAGTTGTGAAGTGGTACTCGAAGAGACGGGCGCGGATTCTTCTTGGCGGGGCTTGCGGAAATGGGTTGCTGTGCAAGAGAGAGAGGACGTCGCGGTCCCCGGTGAGTAGTTTGGCGGCGAGGTCCACGAACCAGGGATGCTGCTGATACGTTGACATGGCGGCGAACCACATCAGCCAGTCGATCCGCAAATGATAGGGAGCGATTTGCGGCGGCAGGCGGTTGACGTCGGTGGGTTTCGCTCTGAACTCGTACGCGCGCCATTCGGTGGCTGAAGTAACGACGGCATCGGAGGTTCCTTCCACGACGATTTCGTAGCGGGGCCTGGTGATGCTGCCAAAGGCTCCGTAAGTGCCGACGATGTGGAAGGGGTTGAAGACGGTGTTCATGATCTGGCCGGGAGAGATCATGTTGAGCACAACGGGAACGCTCATGATCGCGACGAGGGCGGCGGTGACGATGTTAGTCCATTGATATAGCGGTGAGGGGACTTGTAAGTGGACGGCGTGTGTAGGTAAGTGAAGAAATTTCGCATCGAGGGTGGAGAAGGCGAGCACCAGAGTGAGCCAGTTGAGCCAGGACAGGTTGCCGCTGATGATGATACTGAGTTGGAAACAAATAGTGATGATGCCCGCGATCCCGGCGAAGGGCTGCGGCAGGAAATAGAAGAACGGGACGATGAGTTCGGAGAAGTGATTCGTCAATACGCCGAATTTGTGCGTCCACTCGGGCGCCCAGTGGAGGTACCAGCTGAGCGGGTTGGGCATGGGCTGTGTTTCGTAAAAGTAGTTGAGGCAGGTGAGGTCGCGCCAGCAGGAGTCGCCGCGCATTTTGATCAGGCCGGCTCCGAACATGATGCGAAAGAGCAGCCAGCGGAAGAGCCAGGTGGGGATGGATTGCGGCAAGACGCGGCTGCTCCCAAGGAACATCGCGAAGAAGCAGCTTTCGAGGAGGATGGACTCCCAGCCGAAGCCGTAGAAGATCTGGCCCACGTTGACGAAGGACAGGTAGAGAAGGTAGATGGCCGCCCAGATGGCGACCGAGACCCAGCCATTGTAGCGCTCGGCGATACCCGCGATGACGAGGCAGGAGAGAAGGATACCGAGCCAGGAAGCAGTGGTGAAAGCCCAGTCGCGGGGGCACAGATAGAAGAGGCTGGGCGAGGAGCGGAACGGGACTTGTTTCACGAAGAGCGGGACTGGCAGCAGGCCGCGTTCTCCGAGCAAGGGCCGGAATTGGTTGAGGGCGTTCAGGAAGGCAATGAGGCAGATGCAGCCGGTGCCGCGTTGCAGGAGCAGGCGGGTGAGCCAGAGACCGCGGGAGTCTTCCATGTCTCAGATCAGCGTACAGCGTTTGGGGAGACGCGCCTGCTCGGGCTTAGAGTACTGCTTCTTGGTGAAGGCCTGGGCCGAACTTAGAATGCGATTCGCCGATGCGGCGTCCGGATCGATACCAGCGAGCGTGACAGCGCCGATCAATGTGCTCACAATGCCGGTGGCTGTGGCGAGCGTGTCCCGCTGATTCATGCGCTGGAGCTGAGTTTCAATAAGGTGAACGAAGCGTTGGTAGCCACGGATCGCCGCCGCTTGGACCCGCGGATCGGAGTGATTGAGCTCGGCGCCAAGCATGGCGATGGGGCATAGATAGGATGCCTCTTCCTTCATTGTTTTCTTCCGGCGCAGCTGGCCCAAATAAAGCGAGACAATCCTATCCAAGGCCTTGGCTGACGACTTGCCTGACGTTTCCTTTTCCAGTTTCGTCAGTAGCCGATCGAAGGCCGCGCCTACCGCTTCTGCTACGAGTTGGTCCTTGGACTCAAAGTGCCGGTAGAACCCACCTGGCGTGAGATGAGCACCCGCCATAACGTCGCGCATGCCCACTGTGAATAAGCCCTGATCCAGGAACATTCTGGAGGCGGTCGAGACAATTCGCTCTCGTGTTTCAGCTGCTTCGCTTCGTGACTTCCGCATAACAATTCACCCCGGCGAGGAAGAATCGCCTGCAACTTATAGATTACGTGCGTACTCTAAGAGCCGGGATGGCGACAATTACCCTCCATCTTGCAGACTAGCGGTTGTCTTTAAAAGGAGATGCGATGAGCGACAGAAAAATACTGGTAACCGGGGCGACCGGCGACACCGGGAGAGAAACTGTGAGACTACTCCTCGAGCGTGGCCACGGCGTGCGCGCACTGGTACGCAGTGAGGACGCACGCGCAGAGGCGCTACGAAAATCGGGCGCGGAGACGGTGCTTGGCGATTTACGGGACTTCGATTCGGTCCGTTCTTCTCTCGAGGGCATCCGAAGCGCTTACTTCGTCTTTCCCATTGAGCCAGGCATTCTGCAGGGGACAGCCTACTTCGCTCAAGCAGCGAAAGAAGCAGGTGTCGAAGCAATCGTGAACATGTCCCAGGCGACGGCACGGCGCATTGCGAAGAGCCACGCAGCGCAGGACCATTGGCTTGCCGAAAGAGTATTTGACTGGTCAGGCGTAGCGGTGACTCATCTTCGGCCGACCTTCTTCGCTGAATGGGTTCTTTACTGGGCTGGTTTTATCAAGGCGGGTATTCTTCCGCTGCCATTCGGAACCGGACGTCATGCTCCCATTGCGGCCGAGGACCAGGCGCTTGTGATCGCCAATATTCTGATTACGCCCGGGACACACGCGGGCAAGATCTATCCACTGTTTGGCCCCGCGGAGGTGACGTTTCCCGAGATGGCGGAAGAACTCGGCCGAGTTCTGGGCCACCCCGTCCGTTATCAGCAAACCGATGTGCCCTCGTTGAAGAAGTTGGCAGAAGAGAATGGCAAACGCTTTGGAGATTTCTTTTGGCAGCACCTCACCGGGATTGCGATCGATCACCAGAACGGGGTGTTTGCCGGAACCAACGATCTGGTCGAGCGCATTGGCGGCCGACCGCCTTTAAGCCTAGGCGCGTTCATCGAGAAGCATCGTGGTGAACTTACCGCGCCACAGACTGCCGCGTCTGCCCGAATTTAATGCTTGGAAGACGATCCATGAAAACAATCACGCGCTTTATAGCTTTCTGCCTCGTGCTGATGCCTATCGTAAGCAAAGCACAACAGCCCGCTGCATCTCCACTCCCGCCAGTTCCCACCACCAGGATTCTGGCAATCGGGAAATTCAACGCTCGTCCAACGCCAGAACAATTTAAGCTGCTCGCTTCCAAGGAGGTCCCGGACACCCTGCGCCTTTACCTGGCCGGAAAGATCGACCAATGGTATTCGCTCCAGGAAGGCAATGGCGTGGTCTTTATTTTCAACTCGTCTTCGGTGCCAGAAACCCGAGCCATGCTCGAAAAGCTGCCGCTTGGCCAAGCCAAGTTGATGACCTTCGAACTGATTCCGATTGGGCCGCTCAGCCCGTTGGCTCTTCTCTTGCCGCGCGATGACAAGCCCGTTCAGTGATTCACATCAGCGATTACGGGCCAGGACGGGAATGCCTCAGCGCCAGAAATTGTCTACCAGCAGCAAATCGCTGGTGCTTTCGTCGATTTGTCCGTAATAGAGTTGGGACTCGTCAGGGGAGAGACTAAGTCCCCCGTCGACAGAGTGGTCGAACCTGGCAACTAACTCGCTTCGCCCGAGATGTAAGCGATAGAACATCGGCTCCAGCCCTGGAGTAAGTGCTGCGCGCATGGAATACACCACCGTCAATGGACGGTACATATTTACGTGGGAGAATACCGGAAATAATGGTCGTTTCTTGTCCGGTTTGCTGTTTCGAGCTCGTTGATGCAGTCCTGGTCGCCACCGGCTTTGGTTAAGAGAAACGCGAGTGCGTCGCGCGAAGATTTCGTTGATAGACTGCTTGAGTTGATGCTAGTTGATACGGGTCCCAGGCACATCCCGTCCATGCTGGTGCAATATCATGCCGGTCACTGTTCCCTGTGCGTCTCGTGTGAAGCTTACTTTGGCGTCGACGACTTTTAGAAAAAATTGATCCTTGCCCGATGCGAAGACTTCGAACTCGGGCTGGCCGGTGGCCTGTGTGTATAGATGCCCGTCACGGGCGGTGAATTTAATGGCGAAACTGGGCGCGAGTTGATAGCTTCCTCCGTACTCACTGAGAGTGTTGGAATCGAGTTGCACGGCATGTAACTCCTCCAGCATGGGCGCGGGATATTTGTTATTCAATGCATGGCTACCGATGTCTTCGACAGCAAAGGCAGTGTTGCAGAGCAAAACGACGGCTTTCTTCGCGGCCAGGTCCATTGCTACAAAGGAACTGTAGCCGCCTGTGCCGCCGTTATGCCAGTAGAGATCCGGTGGAAATTCCGAGAATATGTGCCACGCCATGGCAATCTCGATGTGTGGCATTCCAGTTTCGTTGCGTACGGTGCGCATACGCTCCATGGCCGGCTTTAAGGGTGTATCGACTAATCCAAGATTCGCCGCCATGAATTTGAGCATGTCGGTGGCAGTGCCGCGGATCGCCCCTGCTCCGGCCAGCGCATCCAAGTCCCAATTCTTCACTGGCTTCAACTCGGCATCATAGCCTTGTGCGAGAAACTTCCTGTTGTCCGCTGACAAGGTGATGGTGGAGTGGTCCATGTGAAGAGGTTTGAAGATACGTTCGGTTACTAATTGCTCGTAGCTCATATGCGCACGCTGCGCTAGTGCAAAGCCGAGCAAGCCCACCGCGAGGTTAGAGTATTCATATTTCTCGCCCGGGTCTCGCGGGAGTTTGTAGGAAGCGAGAAAGGCGAGCAGTCTGGCCGCGGTGTAGTCAGCATAGGGGTTGCCGGGATCGGCTGGATTCAGGTTGTCGGGCAGGCGGGTAAGCCGGAGTTCTGCATGGACAGATTCAGCAATGTGATTTGCTTTCCATCGCGGCTTGGCGCCGGGGCGTGGCCTGGCAGGTACTGCGACACGGGATCATCCGCTTTTAGCTCGCCGCGCTCGATCATGTCAGCGAAAAGTAAAGAGGTAAAGAGCTTGGTGATGGAGCCGATTTCAAAGAGAGTGTAGCCGTCAGGCTTCGCGCCGTTGACGATGGACGTGACGCCAGACGAGTAAATATGGACGCCGGTCGCGTCGACGGTTCCTGCCACAATACCGACCGCTTTCCTGGCGGTAAGCACCCGGTTATCGATGAGAGATTGCAGAGTCACGGTTTCGGATTGTCCGTGCAGCATGGGGGCGATCAGCAGGGTCACCAAGCCGGCAACCCCGGTCATTAATGGAATCGGTCTCATACCTCAGTCCTTACCTTCCTCAAAGAACGCTTCTGCCTGTTTGCGCTTCGCCTTCAGTTTTCTGACTCCGGGCCCTTCGTTCAACCAGACAACGAATAGGGAAAATGCTGTGACGACAAGGATCCCTCTCCATCGCCTTCCAACGTCGTGGGGAGGAGAATACATGAGTACGCTTAACAGCATCCATAGATAAAGGGGCAAAACGTACCAATACTTCACCTTGCTCAGGAGGCGGATCTGATGATCATATCGATTGATCAGGGCGGCTCGATAAGACGCTCCATCGGCGGCGGGATCGAGCGGTGTTGTGTTGCGGTGACTCCGCCACATGTAGGCTGTTACGAACAAGACAGCAACGATACCGGCCAGAGAAACAATGCGAGAGGCAGGATCGAACGATCTCCAGGAAAAGAACACAATCAGTATCAAGCCGACGGCGTACTCGCGAAAGTTACGCCACCAGATCCCGCGGTCGAACTGTTTCACTTTTGCGGCAACCTCGCGGGCGATCTGTGCCGGGTCAACGTGCCCGGGAAGCAATTCTTGCCGCCATAGTTTCATAAGCTCTTGTTCCTCGCTGCCTGGTTCCTGATCGGATTTCATGTGCGCACTTCCTCTCCGCGTAGCCGCGAAATGAGTTTCTGCCGGATACGCGTCAGCCGCGTGGCTACATTTCCAGCAGTTACTCCGGTGATTTCTTCAATGGCCGCGGCACTCAGACCTTCCAGGTGTAAACAGATGATCTGGCGGTCCACCAGCGGCAACTCCCGGATAACGTTCCAAAGCCTGTCCACGCGCTGATGCTTAATTGCTTCGCGCTCGGGGTTGCTGCCGCTGAGAGGTTCCACGCGCGGAGTGATGGAGGGCTCGCGTGTGGCCCGCCTCCTCTGGCCGGCAATGTAACTGATGCTGGTGTTATGAGCTACTCGATAGACCCAGGTTCTTTCACTGGAGTCTCCGCGGAAACGCGGCAATGCTGTCCATAACGCCATGGCGATTTCCTGCAGGAGGTCGTCTCCTTCGGTTCCATCGCGCGCATACGACCAGGCCAAGCGCCGAAGAGGTTGCAGGTATGTTTGCAGCAGATCGTCGTATCGCAAGCTCACAGAAGGCGCCATCGCAGCAGATAGTCTCTCCCCAGCGGTTTTTCTTACAGTGAGCCGGAATTATTATGCTGCGAGTTAGTCGCCGATGATTTTGACCAGGGCGCGTTTGCGGCGGCGTCCGTCGAATTCTCCGTAGAAGATTTGTTCCCAGGGGCCGAAGTCGAGTTTACTAGCGGTGATGGCGACTACGACTTCGCGGCCCATGAGCTGGCGCTTCATGTGGGCGTCGGCATTGTCTTCTCCGGTTCGATTGTGCTGGTACTGCGAGACGGGTTCGTGCGGGGCTAGTTTTTCGAGCCATCGGTCGTAGTCGTGATGCAGGCCCGATTCGTCGTCGTTGATGAAAACGGAGGCGGTGATGTGCATGGCGTTTACCAGCACGAGACCTTCGGTGACGCCACTTTCTTTGAGGCAGGCTTCGACTTGCGGGGTGATGTTGAGGAAGGCGCGGCGAGTGGGGACTTCGAACCAGAGTTCTTTGCGGTAGCTTTTCACTGTTTCAGGGTAGCGGGGCAACGATTCCAATTTGTTTTTTTTGGATGGACATTGATTTCCACAAGGCGGGTGGAGCAGAATGAGGTGAGGGCGAACAAATGGCGAATACCGGAGCGCTACGGCAGCTGAACCCGCATTACCGGTTCGCCAACGAACTGGCCCTTCAACAGGCCGAGCCGAAGTTTCTGCCGCTGCCAGCTCCTGGTTTTCCGGTGCTGAAGCAGGGGCTGGCGCGGGGGATTCTGGCGGAGATTTGCGGCAGGCGTTCTTCCGGGCGGACGGCGGCGGCGCTGCATTTGCTGGCGCAGAGCACGCGCCGGGGTGAGGTGTGTGCGGTGGTGGATCTGCACGACAGCTTTGATCCGAAATCGGCGGAGTGCGCCGGGGTTCAACTAGACCGTTTGTTGTGGGTGCGCTGCGGGGGGAATGCCGAACACGCGATGCGGGCGGCGGACCTGCTGCTGCATGCCGGGGGATTCGGGATGGTGTTGCTGGATTTGTGCGAGGCGAGCGCGCGGGTGTTAAATCGTATTCCGCTTTCTTACTGGTATCGGTTTCGGCGGGCGATTGAGCAGACTCCGACGATTTTTCTTTTGTGTGCCGATACGCCACAGGCCAGGAGCGCTTCGCTGCAGGTGGAAACGAAGCGCAAGCGGGCGCTGTGGTCGGGGCGAGCGCCGTTTCTGCTGCTGCGCGGATTGGATGTGCAGGCGGTGAACCGGTCGGCGATGCTTCCGCCCGAGACGATTCAAATTCAGGTAGCGTGATGTATCCGAATTTATATGCAACGTTATATACCCCCAAGGGAGAGCAGGGAGAAAGTCTTCTGCAACTCGGGTTGGACTTTTCTCCTGCCGTGGAGCAGACTGCGCCGGATACGATTCTGTTCTCGATTGCGCCGCTCCGGAAGCTGATTGGATCTCCCCATCAGATTGCTTCCGAGATTTGCCGTCTGGGGTATGAGCGGAAGCTGCAGGCGAATCTGTCGATTGCTTCGAATCCGGATACGGCGATTCTGCTGGCCCGCAATTTAGTGGGTGTGACGATGGTGACGCCTGGTGAGGAGCGATTGAA
>CBAAAA010000171.1:0-9204 GCA_964658695.1 uncultured Solirubrobacteraceae bacterium
TCGTGCGCCATATTCATTTGGTAGAACTCTTCAAGCAGCGCTTCCGCCTGCTCCTTAAATACCTCGCGCGCTTCGCGGAATGAGAGAGGACCAATCGGCTCGATCTGCGCGCCGAGGGGACCTATAGCGCCGGCGACGAACGCCTTCTCGCCGGCTGCTTCGCGCGCGAGCCGCACTCCAGCCTCGTTGATTGCCTTGAGCTTCTCAGCGAAACCGAAAGTCGTGAGGCGGATACGGTTGGCCCCGAAGGTGTTGGTTTCAATCATCTCCGCGCCTGCTTTGACGTATTCCAGATGAACCTGCTTCACCATTTGAGGCGAAGAGAGGTTCAGCTCGTCGAAACAGCGATTGATGAAAACACCCTTGCTGTAAAGGACAGTTCCCATTGCTCCGTCGGCGATGACGACTTTGGAGTGCAGCCGTTTATGGAACTCGGATGCGCGGGACGAAGTGACGGGTTCAATGGTGGTCATAGCGAGCGATCATGGCTGCCCTGTTGCGTTGAAATGGAAACCAGCAATGGCACCTCAGGAAGGGGAAATGATGCTCAATTATAACTGGTCATGGCGATTCCGAAAAATCCCCAGTTAACAGGCGCTTTCGTTCATCGGGCTGGAATTTCTCGATGGCGTAGCGCAGGGCGGTTCTGGGAAGGGCCTGGTAGTGAGTCTGGAGGAATTGGCGTAAGCCTTTGCTATCGACTTTGCCAGCTTCGCGAAGGGCCCAGCCAACTGCCTTGTGAATTAAATCGTGGCGGTCACTCAGCAGAAGCTCAGCGATGTCGAACGTGGTTTGTACGTTGCCGGTTTTGATGAGACCCAGAGTAGCGACGATGGAGATCCGGCGCGCCCAGATAGCTTTCGATTTTGCGAGTTTCCGGAGCAGGGTCTTCGGCCGGTTCTGGAGGTGAGCGCCAACGATGTATGGGGCCGAGGTATCCACCAGATCCCAATTGTTGATGCGCGCTGTCTGGGTCAGGTAGAACTTGAAAATGGCGTCCTGGTCGGATGCGGAGCCTTTTTCATACTGAGCCACCAGGATCTCCAGGGCGCTGAAGCGGACTTCATGATAGGGAGAGGCCATGCAGCTGGCGATTTCCTCCAGGGACAGGTCGAGATAGCGCATGGCGATGCGGCGCTGCGCGGGGACGGTGATGCCGAGAAAGCGGTCGCCCTCGCCGTAGTCTCCCTTACCGGTCTTGAAGAACCAGGCTAAGGACTTGGCGCGTTCCGGATCGCCAGCGGCGGCCAGTTCGTTCTCGAATTGACGTTGCCTGCTGGGAGTTCGCATGCGTTTCATCGTATGTGAGACTGGAGTGATGGCTATCCGCTCAGGATCTGTTGGAAGCGCCACGATCTGGATGTTTGTGCTTTCGATTCTGCTGTTTTGGCTGCCGATTATCGGGCCGTTGATCGCGGGGTTCGTGGGCGGGAGGAAAGCTGGAGGGGTGGGCAATGCCATTTTGGCGGCCTTCATTCCTGGCATTATCTTCGGCGTCGTGCTGTTCTTTGCGGCGACTCTGCTGACGGGCTTCCCGTTGCTGGCGTTTGCTGCCAGCGCGGGCGGCTTTGTTCTTGCCAGCGCACATATCGGGCCGTTATTGCTGGGCGCGATTCTGGGTGCCGCGCTTTAGAAAAGTTTGGTGTGAACTTTTACCGGATCGCGAGCGCTAACGCGATAAGACAGCGTCTTACGCTCCAGACTTCGACTTTGGAAGGCGAGACGTGTTGAACAGCGGCGCTGTAAGTTCCGGTAAATGGACAGTAGCATTCCTTTTACTCTTGTAGGCCTGAATAACGCTCAAAGCGTTGAGCTCAGGACGGTGGCTATTAGTTGCTCCAAACAGCTTCGCGAGGTTGATGCGGAGGCGGCAAACCTAATTAACTCGGTTAAGAGCCGATATCGCAACGCACCGCGAAATTCGCCAGATTCAGTGTTTCCGCCACCGCCCCAAGAACTATCCGAACTCGAGGTGAAACGTACGCAGCTTGTAATATCCGCCGCTGATGCATTGGCCTCTAGCTTTGGTCCGGCAGAGTTCGCTCTGTTCCGGGGTTGAGTAAGGCGCCCCGGTCGAACTTGACTTTCAAAGCTATCATCAGGTCAACGCCACCTACTATACGTATCAGTTTGAATCGCATTGCAATTCGTATTGCGACGATTACTGGACGCCTTGGAATTGAGCTTCCTGGGCGTCGGCGATACCACTTACCCAGATAACACCTCCTGGTTTGCCCCGCCCGTTGACCGAAGTCGCCGACATCTTGCAACGCAAATACGCCGTAGTGGTCACCTACGAAGATCCTGTCTGGGTCTGGCCCGGGGATCTCACGACAGCAAATTATGTGATCCGAAAGCAAAATGGGACATATATCCGGCGACACGCACGGTCACTCTTCCGGCCCTCAAGGGTTCTGGAGCGATCGGATCAGTGCGGCGTATGTAGACAACGCCGAACGGGACTCGAGAAGAGCATTTTGAAACAGGCCCAAATCGAAAAGGAGGGCAAGTGAGCGAGTACATCGTGTTTATCGAGAGGGGCGAGAACGACTCCAATTATGGAGCTTGGGCGCTGGATCTACCCGGCTGCGTTTCCACCAGCGCAAGCATGGAGGAAGTCCGCGCGAACATGCAAGAGGCCATTGAGCTGCATCTGCGCGGCATGCGGGAGGATGGCGATCCGATCCCTGAACCGACCCGGGATTTTGCCCTAATCAGGGTCGCTTGAGCAAAGCACCAGCGGCCCGGAACCAGTCGAGAAATCTTACAAATGAAGGTATCTGCCGTCAATGCCGGAACGCCGGTGAGTCCGGACGGACGAGCTCTTGGTTCGCTCGGCTACAAGCCTCTCGTGGCAGCTCCTCTGCCAACGGAGCGCTCAAGTCAATATGTCCCCTGTAGACCGCTGCCTCTCCGGCAACTTCGGTATTCTCGTAGTGTTCCAGTTAATCACCCAAGGCAGGTCAGCATGGCTATTTCTTTCGAAGTAAACGGACAGCCTCGGTCCGTCGACGTAGATCCGCAGACTCCGCTACTGTGGGTCTTGCGCGACACGCTCAATCTTACAGGCACTAAGTACGGCTGCGGCATTGCGGCTTGTGGCGCATGCACGGTTCATGTTGACGGCGCGCCGGCGCGTTCCTGTTCGTATCCCGTCGGCTCCGTTGCAGGCAAGAAAATCAAGACGATCGAAGGGCTTTCTACCGATCGAAGCCATCCTGTACAGCAGGCCTGGATCGAGGAGCAGGTTCCACAGTGCGGTTATTGTCAGTCGGGTCAGATTATGACGGCAGTGGCTTTCTTGGAGAAGAATCCGCACCCGACTGCGACGGATGTAGATAACGCCATGTCAAACAATATTTGCCGCTGCGGGACGGCGCAGCGCATGCGCAAAGCAATCCTGAAGGCTGCTGACCGGATGCACAGTCCGCGGGGTGCGGCTTCGGTTAGGGGTGAACTATGAGCGCCAGTGCGGTTTATCTTTCGCGCCGAAGTGTTTTGAGGTCCGGGCTGGCAGCCGGAGCCGCTTTGCTGATCGGCTTCGATGTTTTCCCCCGGAAAGCCAAGGCGGATGAGAAGAAAGCCGCGGTGAATCCGGTCAAGGCGTGGATGCGCATGGAGGCCGATGGCAAGGTAACGCTGATCTACTCGAAATCGGAGATGGGGCAAGGCATCTCGAGCGCTCTTCCGATGATCCTTGCCGACGAACTGGAACTCGAGTGGAAGGATATCCAGGTCGAGCACGCGCCCTCCTCCGCCGATTACGGGGATCAAGGCACGGGAGGCAGCGGCAGCATCACGGGCATGTGGATGCCGGTTCGCCAGGCGGGAGCGGCGGCCCGCGAGATGTTGATCAGCGCGGCTGCCAAGAAGTGGAGCGTTGATCCCGGTTCGTGTAACGCCAGGTCTGGCGCTGTGTGGCACGGTAATCAAAAGTTCGGTTATGCGGAACTGGTGGAGGCGGCGGCGCAGTTACCCGTTCCGGATCTGACGAAGGTCAAGCTGAAAAATCCGGAAGACTTCCGGATCATTGGCACAGTGGTGCAGCGCAAGGACATCCCTTCAAAGACCGACGGGAGCGCTCAGTTCGGCCTGGATGTTCGCGTTCCCGGAATGGCTTATGCAATGGTGGCGCGCTGTCCGGTGTTCGGCGGCAAAGTGAAGAGCTTCGACGCCAGTCAGACGAAGGCGCTGAAAGGCGTTCAGGATGTATTCGAAATCGACGCGGTGAGCGAAGGCGTCCACTCGTGTGGCGGAGTTGTGGTTGTGGCTGATTCCACTTACATCGCTATGAAGGGGCGCAAGCTGCTTCATATGGAGTGGGATTTGGGTCCGGCTGCCGGGGAGAGCAGCGAAACGCTTCGGAAGCAGATGCGACGCCTGGTCGATTCTTCGATGAAAGTGATCGTGAATCAGGGCGAGGCGGAGAGTGTGATCTCGCGTGCTCCGGTTGCGAAAAAGGTGGAGTGCGACTACGAACTGCCGTTCCAGGCTCACGCCACCATGGAACCGATGAACTGCACGGTGCATATCGAAAAAGACCGTGCAGAGGCATGGGCTCCCACGCAGAGTCCGGAGCAAACAGCTCAGATGATTGCGCAGGTCAGCGGTCTTTCGCCAGACAAGATCAAAGTGCATACTACTCTGATGGGCGGCGCATTCGGCCGGCGCTATCAGGGAGACTTTGCGCTCGAAGCGGCGCAGGTTGCCAAACACACGGGGAAGCCCGTGCAACTGATCTGGTCGCGTGAAGACGATATGACGCACGACTTCTACCGGCCCGCTTCGTACCACCGGCTGAGCGGGGCCGTAGATGAGAACGGAAAGATCGCCGGCTGGCGGCATAAGAGCACATCGACGTCGATAAACGAGTGGTTCGATCCCAAGGCCTCTCCCGATGCGAGCGAGCTCGGCTGTACCTTGCAGATGCCTTACCTTGCGACGAATTACAAGCTGGAGTATTTGCCTGCCGCCTCCGCCGTACCTCGTGCCTGGTGGCGATCGGTAGAAGCTTCAGTGATCGGCTTCGTGATGGAAAGCTATGTGGACGAGCTGGCGCATGCCGCGGGTAAAGATCCTTATGAATTCCGCATGGCGAACCTGGGTCCGGACCGGATGGTAAAGCACGCCACCGATGCGGAAGAGCGTCCATTGGATATCGCGCGTTTTCGAAATGTGCTGGAGACGGTAGCAAAGAACGGAGACTGGGGCAAAGCAATGCCGGCAGGTCAGGGCCGCGGCATTGCTGTCCACTATTCATTCCACAGCTACGTTGCCAATCTGGTGGAAGTTGAAGTTCAAAACAAAGCGCTGCAGGTGAAGCGGGTTGTGTCTGCCGTGGATATCGGAACGCCGGTGAGTCCCGACGGCATACGGGCACAGGTAGAAAGCGCAATTGTCTATGGCCTAACGGCGGCGCTGAAGAGTCAGATCACAATTCTGAACGGGCGGGCCGAGCAGTCGAACTTCGACAAGTTTGCAACCCTTTCGATGAAGGAGACTCCAATCATCGAGGTTCACATCGTTCCAAGCAACGTCGCTCCGACGGGGATTGGCGAACCGGGTCTTCCACCTACCGCGCCTGCTCTGGCGAACGCCATTTTTATGGCGACCGGAAAGCGAATCCGCAAACTGCCGATCCTGGCCGCGGATCTGGCGTAAATAAAGATGAAATGGCGCTTGCAGGGTGTGCCCCTGAAGCGCCATTCGTGCCTGCTTGCTACCGGGTGGTTATGCGCCGCCGTTGGGAGGAGCCCCGTGGCGTCCCTTGGCTGTGCTCACTTTGTAATCCGAGGGAATCTGAAATAATGATGCTTCGGGTTCTGCCTGTGATACTGCCGTCAGCTGCGTCTTGGAGGTGCCGAAACGCGGATTGGTGCTGGTGACTAGAACCGGAACCTGGAGCGCGGTAGAAGTCCAGACTTCCCGAACAGACTTGATTGGCTCCGAGTTTCCCATCTCACCAGCGGGGACCGTCATTGTGACCTGCACACCTGTGGCTGCCAACCCTTCGATCGTCTTACTCCCAAGGTCGGACTTACTAATCTGCGGGCCTTCATCGCCTGCAGGCCTGGCCTCCCTCTTTGGATTAGCCGTTCCGCTCTGAGTCGGAATGACGTGTTTTTCGGCCGTTAGCTTCGTAGGATTCAAACGAGCTTCAAAGCCGGCTACGGGGTCAAATATTGTGACAAATGACTCAGCCTGGCCGGCGCGATTCGTCCTGGTCGTCTCTCTTCTTACGCGTCCTTGGGAGTCACGGTAGACCTTGGTCTCCGTGGTCGTCGAAATCTGGTTTCCATCGGGAAGCGTCTGCTGCCGCTGTTCAGTAAGAGTTCCTGAATAAGGTGCGCCGGTAACAACTCTCTCCGGGTGACCGCGACCGGGTCCTCCGGGCGGCCCAAAGCCGGGACCTCCGCCGAAATCACCGGGAGGCGGGCCCTGTGCCAAAAGCACTAACGCGCTTGCCGGAATGAGCAATGCGAGTCTTGCGATCTTCTTCAACTGTAATCCTCCACACTCGAGCGATGCTTCTGCATCCTCTATGCCTATTTAAAAAGAGTTTTGGGCCCAGTGGGGAAGGTTTTACCCGTGCTTTACAATTATGCCGAACAGCTTCACTGGACCTTTACATCTCACTGGTGTACTCGAGTTGGAAGGTGATCGTGAATTTGCAATTGTTCCGCAGTCTTCTGCTTCAAATCCGCAAATCCCTGAGCGATTGGGTCGCTTTGTGCCGCCGTGAGGGAGAACTCCTGCAGGAGAGCTAGGCGCTGCGTCGACCCGGAAACCGACAGCTATTTTGTGTTGCCGAATCTGTTGAATGGCACGGCATCTTCGAAATGGATCCGGAAGCTGGTGACCTCAGCAGGTCCGCGATCCCGGTTGTACCCAGGATTCGCGATGAACTGGTAATCGGCTGCGAACGAAAGACCCCGCCAGAGATGCAGGTTGTAGTAAGTCTCAAAGATGCGCTCGGCGCCGTAAGTGAGACCTCCATCGCCTAACAGAAAACCCAGTCCGCCGAGCGCCAGATACTCGCGGTGATCACCAGAGAGACCGTTTCGTACGAAGACAGCACCGAGTTTATCCTGAGCACGCCGCCAACGAGCTCCTCCGACATCAGACCCTAATTCCATTGTCCGATCAATCTCGGTGTAAGCAAACGATTCATTCCTGCCGTCGTTCCAACCTAAGCGTCCAAATGCCCGCCAGCCGTTAGCCAGCTCCTGTTCGGCGTTGAAGCCGAAGCCGTACTTCACGCGCCCTTGCTGACGGTAAGCGGTGATCTCCGGCGTGGGATTTTGGCCGCCCAGATCACCATCGATGGCTTCGCGATAACTTCCCATGTTTGCGCGATTGGCGTAAACTAAGCCGCGAACGGTGGTTGATCGCTTGACGAAGATTGCGGGATGATATTCAGCTTCAAGGTTTTGTCCACCTGCGCGCTTCAGGTTCCAATCGAGCGTGATTCCATTTGCCACTGTAGGCATCAGCATTTCGCCGTAACGCAGAGCGAAGTTACGGTCATAGTACTCGACCACGAGCCCGTATGTATAACCGCGTGTGTCGGCAGCGTAATCGTAGGCGCCATTGTTGTCCACGGCCCAGTTCATGAATTGCAAGTGGCTATCGCTGCCAGCGGAGTTCAAGTCGAAGAAATCGACGGTGCTCATCTTTCCGACGCGGAACTCGAGCCTTCGCACCGGGGCATTCGAAGCGAGCGAAAGAGGATTCCGCGTGACCTGTGCCCACTGTTTGCTGAGGGGCAAAGTGTAGTGAAGCATGATGCGAGAGACGTACGGATCTTCACCGAGCGTTGGATTGCGCACGACATCCAGATTGGTGAATCCAGCGATTCCGAGCGCGTTGCTCAGGCCTCCACCGCCGGCACTCTCGACGTCGAAAAGAAACTCGAGGCGAGGCGTTAACTGGATGCCCGTATAGAGTGTTTCCACTCGCGAGGTGGCATGCTGGGCATTCGGTCCGAAGCTGTTGGGTCCTGAATATCTGGCGGGGAACGAGGGAGTCTGCTGGCGGATAAAGTTTCCCTGGAGGGAAAGCCAGAAGCGGCTCCAGACATTTTCCTCCGTTTCGGGCACGTTGGGAGGTAAAGGTTTCTGTTCCTCCGTCGAGATTGTTGCAGGTGGAGAACTTGCTTGCGCCGAGGGCTGCTGCCGCGTCGGCGCATGAGCCCGGGCAAAGGAGCAGAGGCAGAATCCGATCAAAATTTTTGAGAACTCGGTGCGCAACTATTCATGGTTCGTGACTGCTGAACGGAAGTCAACAGTATCAGCGGGCGCATGGAAGGAATTCACTGAATTGTCACGCGCTTTCAGTTTGAATCGCGAGAGTACTTAGGAGAGACTTGAAGAGGACCGCCACGCACTACGGGTTCGCTCCGGCATATACATGTTGACAGATCTGGCATCCGCTTCGTTGCTGCTGTTCGCTTCGCTGGCCAGTTTTCTGCCCGGACAAACGACACAGGATCTCAAGAGTGTGCGAAAGGTTTACGTCGGCTCACTGGGCCGCGAGCAATCGGCGGAACAGTTGAGGAGAGATTTGATCGCTCAGCTCAAGAAATCGAATCGCGTGACAGTTGTGTCGTCCGCCGGTGAGGCAGATGCCGTTCTAACGGGAACAGCACAACTTTGGATCCGTGGATATTACAGCCTGAATCCTCGCTCCGGGGTAACGCCGAAGAATGGCACGCCGGTATTCGGTGGATCAATGTCGGTGGAACTGGAGAGCCGCTCAGAGGAGACTCTCTGGTCGTATCTGGCGACACCGCATTTCGGGTCGACGGATATTGGCAAGGATCTGTGCAGGGAGCTGGTGCGGCAACTCACGCTTGCGCTACAAGACGCCGGACGCCAAACACCGGAGACGCACAGCCCTTGATGGTCAAGTATTTCCGCCAGCTGATCCGGCTTTCCCGGGTTTCGCCGTTACTAGCTCTGCTGTGCTTCGGTCTTTCGGGGCCAGCGGCAGACCTGACAGGGGCGGGCGCCACTTTTCCCGAGCCACTCTACGCCAAGTGGATTCGGGCTTTCGAGAAGAAGAATCCGGACATACACATCAGCTATGGACCCACAGGGTCCAAGGAAGGTCTCAAGCTGCTCCAGGGTCAGAATGTCGATTTCGCGGCGTGTGACTTCCCGGCTTTTAAAGCGGATCAAAGTTCCGACCAAAATTCTGATCAAA
>CBAAAA010000172.1:0-9178 GCA_964658695.1 uncultured Solirubrobacteraceae bacterium
GGAGGTCAGACGTGCAGCAAAGTCAGCAGAAGAAAGGCAACTGGCAATGAAAACAGGCTGCTATCGACGCGATCGAGCATTCCGCCGTGACCTGGGAGAAGGCTTCCGCTGTCCTTCACACCGGCGCCGCGCTTGATTGCCGATTCGGCGAGGTCGCCGAGCTGGCCCGCAGCGTTAGAGAGCGATGCAATTATGGCAATTTTCCACAGACTAATGCCAGGAACAAAGTAGCTTAGATAAAAAGTACCTAATATAATGGAGCCAATTACGGAGGCAATTGCGCCTTCCCAACTTTTATTCGGGCTTACGGAAGGAGCAAGGCGATGCCGGCCAAGGCTGCGGCCCACGTAATAAGCCACCGAATCTCCGGCCCAGTTCAGGGAGAGTGCGAAGAACAGAAGGTGCACGCTGCGCTCGCGAAGTTCCACGGCGTAGTGCCAGGGCGCGAAGGTGTAAAAGGCGCCAAGCAGGGAGCAGGCGACAGCCGGAAGCACGTCGCGAAGACTATCGAAGCGGAGCGCCATGGCAAAGGCGAGGATGCCCACCAGCGTCACTCCGATGAGGGCGTGAGCCGGCCAGAACAGGATCAGCAACCCTGCCAGCAGGCCAAAGGCGGCTGGCTTGCGAATGCCGTGCGCGACGACCAGATCAGAAAACTCGCGATAACAAAGCAGGCTCATGAGGGTGGCCGCTCCCAGGAACACATAGGGATGGGACCAGAACACCAGATAAAGAGCAACTGCAATCAGCCCAAGCGCGGTAAGGACACGATTCATGAACGCGCTAGCAAAAGCCGAGGCAGCGGATTTGACTCAGATCACCCGGTATGGAATCAGGCGAGAGGCAGTTCGAGGGCTTCTTCTTCGAGGGGAAATGAGGCATTATCAACAGATGGTAATGCATTGACCGAAAGGCCACCGAAGCGGCGCTCGCGGTTTTGATATTCGAGAATGGCTTCGAGCAACTCCGCCCGGTTGAAGTCGGGCCACAGAGTTTCTGTGACATAGAGTTCGGAATACGCGATCTGCCACAGGAGGAAGTTACTGATTCGCATCTCGCCGGAGGTGCGGATCAACAGGTCCGGATCCCGGACGCCGGCCGTGTACAGCCGGCTGGAGAGCATCTGTTCGGTTACCTGAAGTCCAGCCAGATTGCCGTCCCGGCGCGCCTCCTGAATCAGGGTATTGACGGCATCGAGGATTTCAGTCCGGCCGCCGTAATTAATGGCGAGGTTTAAGCGCATGCGACGGTTGTTGGCGGTCTTTTCCATCCCGGCCACCAGTTCCCGCCGCACCTCCGGCGGCAAGGCTTCTATACGTCCAATCGCTACCAGTTGAATCTCGTTTTGCATCAGCCGCGGCATTTCACGCCGCAGATAATACCGGAGAAGCCTCCACAGGCCTTCCACTTCGTGCCGCGGCCGCTTCCAGTTCTCGACCGAGAAGGCATAAAGGGTGAGCGCCTCAAGACCAAGAAGGGTGCAGGTCTCAACGATGCGGCTGACCGTATCCATCCCTGCTTTATGCCCGATGATTCGGGGGAGGTTCCGCCGCTTCGCCCAGCGTCCGTTGCCATCCATAATGATGGCGACGTGGGCTGGAATACGCGACGGATCCAGCTCGCTTGCCAGTCGCCAGTCCCGATCACCAGGCGTGAGCGAGTGCAGCAGTTCCTTCATACCACAAAGCTCTATGGTACACCAAGGAGCGCTCTCCCAGCCTCTTTCTCTATCGAGAATACGTACTGGTTTTAAGAGGTCCCGTAACTCGGTATCAAGGGAATGATCGAAGCGCCAAAACACAGAAAGCTCCCAAGGGGCAGCTCAAAGCTACGCATATCTTTGCGCCTCACAAGTAAGTAAATAACGCCAGTCAGCGAACCGGTCACCGCGCCGATGGTGAGGCCGGGGATCTCGCGTTCAAAGCCGAGGAATGCGCCGATCAGCAGGAGCAGCGATACGTCTCCTTGTCCCATGGCTTCCCTGCCCGCAATGCGGCTCCAGAGTCTGCCGAGCAACCAGAAACCACCTGCAAAGAGGAGCGAGCCGGCCAGTGCGTCCGCGAGGGAAAGCCACCTTGTGGGAAGCTGCGGCAAAAACGCACCGAACAGGTCGGCTCGCAACGGCACAAACCAGGAGAACAGGAGGCCTGCGACCGCTCCACCCATGGTGAACTCCGAAGGCAGGATGCGCTCTTCGAGGTCGGTCCAGAACAAGATGATCATCAGGCACTCAAAGAGTCCCCATTTGAGTGAAGCGAAGCTCCAACCATACCTCCAGACAACCAGGGCCAGCAAGCTGCCAGTAGTCAGCTCCACGAGGGGATATCTGGCCCCGATCGCTTTTCCGCAAACCCGGCAGCGGCCGCGCAGCAACAGGTAACTCAGCACCGGAATGTTGTCCCAGGCGCGTATCGGAACGCCGCACGCGGGGCAGAATGAACGAGGGAAGACCACGGAAAGATCGCGTGGGACACGATAAATACAGACATTCAGGAAGCTGCCGAGCAACAGACCGATCAAGGCGGCCAAGGCCGGATCGAAAATCGGATATTCAGAAAACAAGGAATATTCAGGGAACAAGAGCTTTCACGTAGGCGGCCATGGTTCCTTCGAGCAGATGACGCGGCGTGAACCGATCCGCGATTCTTCGATGGCCGCCTTCAATCAGCTGACCGGCCAGTTTCGGGCTACCCAGAATCCTTCGCATGGCTTTCGCGATCTCAGGCGTCTCGTTCTTCACGTAAAGTCCGGAGACGCCATCTTCCAGAACTTCGGTTAAGCCTCCCACGCGGCTGGCAATGACTGGAACGCCTAAATTCATGGCGAGCAGTGCGGCTGAACCCAGTCCCTCTGAACGAGTGATGTAGACGAACATGGAGGCGCGCAACAAGTCTGCCGGCAGATCCTGCGAATAGCGAACCTCCACCCCGGAAGTCTTCGCTGCCTGCGCAATCAGATCCCGGCCTTTCATCGGATCCTCAGAGGCAAGGGCGACGGCCGGGTGCTCCGGGCTCCAGTCATTCCTTCCCCGCGCAGGCGGCACGCCATCGAAGATAACGTCGATGATTTCCGTCGGAATGCCGCTCGCCGCCAGCTCTTCGGCGACGAAATGTGACACCGCCAGATAACGGGCGGCGGAACGATATTTCCACCTGGATAACAGGGAGCGCTTGACGGGAAACGCTACCCGCCGTGAGACGACATAGCTTCTTCTGCTGGCGACGGCGCAAAGAGTGTGGGCGCGGGCGTCGTGGGCGTGCACCAGATCCACGCCGCCGGAGAGTCTCAGCATGGAAGAGAGACCCGCGGGGCGCACGCGGTGTCCAGCTTCGAAGGCGGCCTGGAACAAAGGCGACTTGGCACGCGCCAGCAGCGTCGTTTCGTGACCGGCTTCGCTCTGCAATCCAAGCAGTAGCATTACTTGGTGCTGGCCGCCGCGCATCTCTGAGCCGGTATCCACGTGTAAGATCCGCACTCGGTCAACTCTTCCGGCCAGGACTCATATCGCGAGCCTTGGCGTACTTGACGAAGTTGTAGAGCGCCGCCATATAGGCGATCGCCAACCCCTCGACACCGTCCAGATAGCCGCGCTTCAGAATATAGGAGCGGAGAAACGTCCACATGGGATCGAACAGCAGGCGGGAGTAAGTAACTGTCCTGCCCCGGGAGACAATATCCTGGGCAGCCAACGTCGTATAAGTGTCCATCGAGCGCAGGTGCTCGGACAGGGAGTTGCAGGTGAAGTGCAGCAGGCTGGACTTCAGATGTCCGACACTTCCGGTGACAATCACCGATTCATGGACGAATTCGCCAATCCACTTTGCCTTACGGCGGTCGAAGAGACGTACCTTGCGGTCCGGATGCCAGCCGCTGTGGAGGATCCACTTTCCCAGATATTGCGCCAGCCGCGGCATCGTATAGCCATCAAATTCCGGTCCGCTTTTCTTGATGTGCCAGATCTCTGCTTCGAGGGCCTCGCTCAGGCTCTCGTCAGCATCGAGGGACAAGATCCAATCGTGAGTAGCCAGCTCCGCCGCGATGTTCTTTTGAGCGGCGTAGCCATGCCAGGACGCTTCCACCACCCGTGCGCCCAAGTTGGACGCGACTTCAACGGTGCGGTCGTTAGAGCCGCTATCGAGAACCAGGATTTCATCACAACAACGGAGGCTTTCGATGACCCGCGCGATGTTGCGCTCCTCGTTATAGGTGATGATGGCAGCGGAAATCTTGATCGACATGCGGCTACCCGGCCGATACCGGTACCACCGCAAGAGAGACGATGAGCAGGAGAATGGCAGCGCCGCTCAAGGCAAGACGCCAGCCTCGCAGCGGGGTTTGGTCATAGACCAGCGGATGACGCCGTCCAAAGAGGAACATCACAACCGCCCAGGCCCACCAGGCGCGGTACAGGAAGCCCAGTAGCACCAGTCCGGCGATTGCGACCGAAGCGATCAGGCGGTGGTAGCGCTCGCCAAGAGCAGCATACAGGATGTGGCCTCCGTCAAGCTGACCCATGGGCAGCAGGTTCATCGAGGTGGCTAGCAAACCTGCCCAGGCTGCCATGGCCATGGGATGCAAATGGATGTCCACCGGATTGGCGGCTCCAAACTGCAGCCGCTCCATCAGCCGCATTATCAGCGGCGTCCCGAAAGAGAAGGTGTCGGGTCGGAATCCCGAGTGGCTGAAGCGGGAGAGCCGCATTCCGATCGCGAGAAAGGGCAGCAGAACGAGAAATCCGGCAAACGGGCCTGAGGCTCCAATGTCGAACAGGATGCGGCGGGTATAGATGGGCGCCCGGATTCTGATGAATGCGCCCAATGTACCCAACAAGAAGGGCGACGGCAGGAAGAAAGGCAGACTGGCGTCTACTCGCCATACCTGACACGCCAGGTAATGGCCGAATTCGTGAGCCAGCAGAATTAGCAGCAGGGGACCCGAAAACCAGAAACCGGCCAGGAGTTGCGGGTCCAGGTGCGTCAGACGGACATACCCGTCGAAGAGGGCGTCGATGTTCAGCGGGACACCGGCTCGGAAACTCACCGCAAGAGCGTAGCCGAACACCGTAGTGGTCAGCAGCGTACCGATAAAAAGGAGAACGTGCAGCCAGAGCAGGTTCGGCCACCGAACGCGTGGCGGATCCGGAATCGCGATCCAGGCATTCCCGGCTGCCAAGCGACCCGAAAATTGAGTATCTGCCACCTTCGCCCTTATTGCAAGGTTTGCAATTCCTTGCCGGGCTTAAATCGCACCGCTTTTCCTGGGGGAATCGCCACCTCGGCGCCGGTCCGCGGATTGCGGCCAATGCCGGTCTTTCGGGGACGAACGTTGAAGATGCCGAATCCCCGAAGCTCGATTCGATCTCCCTCCGCGAGGGCCTTCTTCATGGTGTCGAAGACCGTCTCTACCGCCCGCTCCGCGTTAGTTTTCGAGATTCCCGTCCGGTTGACGACTTCGTTAATAATATCCAGCTTTATCAAGCGTTCTCCTCTTTATTCAAGCATCCTGCAAAGCATTGACACTTGGACCGAAACCATGGGCACAGAACCCGGGCAGCAGCAATGTAAATGATAAGAAGGAGTTTATCCGGCTGTCAATGAGTGATCATCGAGCAACGTCTGGCTCCCAACATTTTTCCCGAACCATGCCAATGTAAATCGCAATATTTACCGGGATCCTCAAAACCGTGGCCTCCCGGGGCCTCAAATCATACGCTTACAGCCATCGACGGATTGGCAATTGGCGTGCATGTACTAGGACCGGGCAGTACGTCTTGAAATGTTATCTAAAATGCTTCGAATGCTCGTGATAGAGGACAGTCTGAGCGATGTCCGCCTGCTAGAGGAGGCGATCAAAGAGAACAATATTCGATGCGAGATGTCAGTCGCGCATGATGGTCTGGAAGGCTTGTCCTTTCTTCGCCAAGTGAGTGAAGGAAAGCGCGAGCGCCCCGACCTTATCATCCTGGACCTCAATCTACCCCTTAAGAACGGGCGTGAGGTTCTCGCCGAAGTCAAAACATCCCCCACGTTGAAGCAGATTCCGGTGCTGGTGATGACGAGTTCCCATTCCGATGAAGACGTGAACGAAGCGTATACGTTGAACGCCAACTGCTACATCACAAAGCCTTATAATCTCGAGGAATACATCAGTATCCTACGATCAATTGAAGACTTCTGGTTCCATACCGCCACGTTACCTGAGTCTCCATACGAGACGCGCTAGTCTTCTCCCGCAGCTTTCCTGGCGGCCGCCAGTGCAGCCTCATAATCCGGGTGGTCCCCGAGCTTTTCAACGTACTGCACGTGAAGCAGCTTATTGCTCTTATCGACGACGAAGATAGCCCTGCTCTCGATGCGTAAGTCTGAAATCAACGTTCCATAGTGTTCCCCGAAAGATCCTCCCCGGTGATCTGATAACATCACCACCCGATCCACTCCATAATTGCTGCACCAGCGGCTCTGCGCATACGGAAGGTCCATGCTCACGGTAAAGATCTTGATGGAGGGATGTTTCCCAGCTTCGTCTTCGAAGCGCTTTGTCTGGGCATCGCACACGGGAGTATCGAGGGATGGCAAAACGCTGAAAATCCTTACCCCGGAGCCGGTCTTTTCTAAATCGAACGGCTGCAGGGATGCGGTAATCACCTCAAAATCCGGCGCATCGTCTCCGACTCGCAGTTCCGGCCCGTCGAGAGGAAACTCGGTGTCGTTCAGGATTGTTGTGCGGGTTTTAGTATCGCTGGCCACGACACAGTTTAACAAGAGAATTCGTACTAATCGATGGTTTCCGGAAGCTGACAAGTGAAATTCCGGCACTTGTAAATAGTGATGCGCCCGGTACGCGGCAGCGAAGCGAAAAATGGGGCCAACTCCTGCAACCCAGCCGCTTCCGCATCAGAAAGGATGAGCGTTGTACCCCAGGGCTGAAAGCGGCTCCAGTACTGAGCAGCCAAACTCTCGACTTCGGGGCTTGCCTCAGAACAGCGAATGACAACCTGTTCCGGCGCGGCTTGGGATCTTCCAAGAGCAACCGCCATCTGCGGCGCCATCGAGGGCTGGGACTTGAGCTTTGGTGCAAATGCGTTCAGCGATCGGAGTGCTTGTTGTCTAAACGCGTTGTCATCCACCAGATTGGCAAGCCGCAACAGCACATCAGTCGCAATGGAATTGCCGGAAGGTTCGGCTCCATCGTAATCGTCTTTGATGCGCAGCACCAGATCTGCCGCCCCCTGCGCTGTGCTGAAGAATCCGCCATCCACCGGATCGGCGAACCTTGGGAACGCCCGGCGTGCGATGTCGACAGCCGTCTTTAAATACGCTCCCTTTCCCGTAACTTCGGACAGGTCCAGCAGCGCCTGAGCGGCGAACGCATAATCGTCGAGAAATGCCGGAATGCCGGACTCTCCCTCGCACCATCGCCGCAGCAGCTGACTGGACTCGCCGTCATAGAGCGTAGATAGCAGAAAAGACATGGCGCGTTCGGCACTTTCGAGATACTCACGTCGTCGGAGGACCGCATAGCCCTTTGCAAAAGCTGAGACCATGAGGCAGTTCCAGGCGGTCAGGACTTTGTTGTCCAGATGCGGACGCGGCCGCTTCGAACGTGCAGCCAGCAGAATGGCTTTCGCCTCTCCGATCAGAGCCGCGGCCGAATCGCTCTCCAACAATGCGGCTTCATAGAGTATGTTGCGGCCGGCAAACTCGGAATGCGGATCTTCCCTGACGTTTCCTTCATCCTGCACACCATAGTGCTGCCGGAGCACTTCACTCTGGTCGCTGGTAAGCAGCGCATCGATCTCTCGCCGAGTCCAGACATAAAAAGCCCCTTCACGCGAATGAGAGGGGGTTTCAGGATCCGGACTATCGGCATCTTCGGCCGAATAGAATCCTCCGGCAGCGTCCGTCATGTCGCGCTGGACGAACTCGAGAACATCCGCCGCCACCCCGGACATCCAACGCTGGCCGGTGACCTGAAATGCCTCCAGGTAAGCGATTGCCAGCTGCGCCTGATCGTAGAGCATCTTCTCAAAATGCGGCACAAACCAGCGGCCGTCCACGGAGTAACGGTGGAAGCCGCCACCAAGATGATCATGCATGCCGCCTTTCGCCATTCCAAGCAGCGTGCCTGTGACCATCTCGAGCGCGTCCGCATCGCCGGTTTCGGCGTGGTGCCTGATCAAGTAGTTCAGAGCAGACGGCCGCGGAAACTTCGGCGCATTCCCGAAGCCACCCCAGCGGCTGTCAAAGCCACGCCGGAACTGCGCGAAGGGGAGCGAGAACAGATTCTTATCAACCACCGGGATAGGGGCCGCAGCGCCGCTGGCCATCGTTTGCAGCTGCTTCAACACCTCGATACTGGAAAGTTCAATGCGGTCGCGCTCCTCGGTCCAGGATTTTGCAATATGCCGCAGAACGTCCAGAAACCCTGGGCGTCCATAACGTGAGTCTGGAGGAAAATAGGTTCCGCCGAAGAACGGCTTCAACTCAGGAGTGAGCCAAACCGACATCGGCCAGCCGCCGCTGCCGGTCGATGCCTGAACGAAGAGCATATAGACCCGGTCAACATCCGGCCGCTCCTCCCGATCGATTTTCACGGGTACGAAGTTTTGATTGAGGACCGACGCTATGCCTTCGTTTTCGAAAGATTCATGCGCCATAACATGACACCAATGGCAGGTCGAATAGCCGATCGAAAGAAAGATGGGCTTGTTTTGGTCCCTCGCCTTATCGAAGGCAGCCTGGCCCCACGGCAGCCAGTTCACCGGGTTGTGGGCGTGCTGGCGCAGGTACGGGCTGCTTTCGCCGGCAAGAGCGTTGGTGTGCATGCGTCTTCAGTCTAGATGCCGCACTTCTCAGGGACTGAACACGCAATAAAAAGGCGCTGAATTCATGCTCCAGATCAGCGCCGATAGAACTGATTTTCGACAGGTTTAGTGTTGTTCGGACCGTGTGCCTTTGAGCACCTGCATCCCTCGCCGGCGGAAGGAGCCGATTGCGATGCAAACGATGCCGAATCCAATCGAAATCACGGAATTGGGCTCCGGGCTGAGCGACGTCCCGCCCGGGGTCAGAGAAGCTGTCGTATCTCCCAGGATGAACTGCTCATCGGTGTAGTTGAAGTCTGAGTGGGGAGCAAGCAGATCCTCAAAGCCGATGTAGGTTCCAGACGGGATCGTGAC
>CBAAAA010000173.1:0-9140 GCA_964658695.1 uncultured Solirubrobacteraceae bacterium
CGGATCCTGGCTAAGGAAGGTCGTTTGAGTGACGGTTGCCGCGTTGTTTCTGTCAACCTCCAGGAACCGGACAGAAGCGAGCTACAAGCATTTCGCCCAGGAGAATCAAGTGTTCGCCGGGCCTTTGTGGTGCTGCTGGATAAATCCCGTAAGGCTGCCTTTGAAGCCGTTGTTGATTTGCAAATGGACGTGGTCTCGTCCCTGATTCAGCTTCCAGCGGGCATACAGCCATCAATCATGCTCGACGAATTTAGCGAATGCGAGCAGGCCGTCAGGCGTTCCCCCGAGTTTCTGGCCGTACTTAAGCAACGCGGAATCGAGAACCCGGACCTGGTTATGGTGGAGCCTTGGTCGGCGGGTGTCTACGGCAACGAAAACACGGCGGAACAAGGCGTGCGGCTGATGCGAGCCTTATGTTTTGTGCGCTCCGAGGAGCGGGACAACGGCTATGCGCGGCCGCTCGACAGCATCGTGATCGTGGTGGACCTCAACCGTATGGAAATCGTCCGCATTGAAGATTATGGAGCCGTTCCGCTTCCGCCCGAACCCGGCAACTGGGCACGTGAATACATTCC
Organism: uncultured Solirubrobacteraceae bacterium; assembly: GCA_964658695.1. Classification (GTDB taxonomy): domain Bacteria; phylum Acidobacteriota; class Terriglobia; order Bryobacterales; family Bryobacteraceae; genus Bog-105. The sequence goes on from CBAAAA010000173.1 coordinate 576, forward strand.
CAACGTGCGTCAGGATCTGAAGCCGCTGGATATTGTGCAGCCGGAAGGTCCGACTTTCCACGTGGATGGAAACCACGTGCAGTGGCAAAAATGGAGCTTCCGCGTTGGTTTCACGTCCCGCGAAGGATTGGTTCTGCATGCGATTACTTACAACGATGACGGCGCTGAGCGGCCGGTCTTGCATCGGGCGTCGATTTGCGAAATGGTGGTCCCGTATGGAGATCCGCGCGAGCAGTACTATCGCAAAAATGCATTTGATATCGGTGAGTACGGTCTCGGAATGCTCGCCAATTCACTGGCGCTCGGGTGCGACTGCCTCGGAGTTATCCATTACTTTGATTTTCCTCTGGTCGATAGCAGAGGCCAGGTAACTCCACTCAAAAATGCGGTGTGCCTGCATGAGGAAGATTACGGCATTCTTTGGAAACACACAGACTGGCGTACCAATCAGTCAGAGGTCAGAAGATCGCGCCGTCTCTCGGTTTCGTTCATTGCGACAGTCGGCAACTACGAGTACGGGTTCTATTGGTACTTCTATCAAGACGGGTCTCTCCAGTGCGAGATCAAGCTGACAGGGATTATGAATACGACTTCGCTGGCCCCCGGCGAGACGCCGGAATTTGGCGTCGAAGTCGCGCCGCAACTGAATGCGCCCCTTCACCAGCACATCTTCGCCGCGCGGCTGGTGACTAACATCGACGGTCCCCATAACTCCGCTTATGAAGTCAACACGGTTCGCGTACCACCTGGGCCAGCCAATCCGCATGGCAATGCATTCAAGGCCGAAGAGACGTTGCTTTCTAGTGAAAAACAGGCGCGACGCCGGATGAACAGCGAGACTGCCCGCTTTTGGAAATTCGTGAATCCTAACCGCAAGAACCGGCTGGGACGTCCCGTAGGATACCGGCTGGTTCCCGGTGAAAACTGTCCGCCGCTAATGCAACCGGACGCCCGCATCATGCGCCGCGCGGCGTTTACTTCCAATCATCTTTGGGTCACTCCCTTTCAGGAACGCGAGCGCTTTGCTGCCGGAGACTACCCGAATCAACACCCCACAGGCGACGGACTACATGTCTGGACGGAGGCGGATCGCAATGTGTCCAACACCGAAATCGTCGCCTGGTACGTATTCGCGCATAACCATGTACCGCGTCCGGAGGACTGGCCGGTCATGCCAGTGGGCATGATTGGTTTCCACCTCAAACCAGACGGATTCTTCGATCGAAGCCCCGCGATGGATGTGCCGCCGCCCAGCAGGAAATGCCAGACGCATCGCTGAACGAAGTCTGATATTCAGGAACCCCCATGCAATATGATGGCGGTTCCGCCTGAACATCATGCATCGAAAACACACTGGGCTTTCGGTTTTTCTGTCAGTCATCATCGGAGGCATTAGAGCAGGGGCGCAAACCAGCTCCAGCCTGCCACCGCTTCCAGCTCCGTTGAATGTTCCGCAACCCGGACCGGCAACCGGCGCGCCGTATGCACCGCAGCCCATTCTGCCGGGTGGCATTGTCATCCCTTTGTATCCGCCCGGTTCGCCGCTCGTGAATAGTCAGCGCGTTCGCGAACCGGAGCGGTACAACATGAGCCAAACCGCGCCCGGGCGGATCAACAGTATCGTAAACATCCACAACCCGTCGATTGAGGTCCACACTGTGGATCGCAGCCTCAACACCGGAGCAGCCGTGATCGTGGTAGCCGGTGGCGGACACAGGACGCTGAACGTCGGGGGAGAGAGCGCCGATTTTGTCCCATTTTTCTACAACTATGGAGTAAACACGATCATCTTGCGGAACCGTCTCCGCAGTGACGGTTATAATCCGCAAACGGATGCAGTCAACGATGCGCTTCAGGCGATTCGCATGGTACGGGCTTATGCGAAGGAGTGGAATATCGACCCGAACAAAATCGGCATGATGGGCTTTTCGGCGGGCGCCGAGTTGACTGCTGCCGCGGGCGTCCTCTTTAAGGAGTTCGATCAGAAGAATAAAGTTGGGAATGATCCGCTTGCAACCGTAAGTTCTCGTCCTGATTTCGTGGGCCTCATCTATCCTGGCCCGTCTCCCTTCGCGGCAAACAGGACCGCTCCAACCATTCCCCGAAATGTTCCCCCTGCCTTTATCGTTTGCGCCGGTTCGGGAGACAAGGTCCACGCAGTCTGGGCCGCGGAATACTTCAACGCCATGCTGTCGCTTGGGGTGCCAAACATTGAGATGCATATTTACGGCAATGGCCGGCATCCGGGCGATGCCCTACCGGACGGAAGCAAGATGAGCGGTGGCTTGACTGACCGCGGTGACACGCCGTTTGGAACCTGGCAGTTCCGCTTCATCGACTGGTTTCGAGATCTTGGGTTTCTGCAGAAGCCAGGCGTGGAAACCAAAGCCGCAGAAGACATCGCGCATTTCGCGAATGATAGCCATTAGGGATCGTTTAGACGATAAATAAGCCCCACATAGTACTTACAATCTCCTGGCACGATACTTTCCCTCTATCCTTTGTTATCTTGAACTCGCGGGAGAATGTTTGTCACGCCAGATATTGATTGTCGAAGACAATCCGGGAGACGTGCGTCTCATGCGCGAAGCCTTGCGCGATACGTTGCCAGACATTGAGATTCAAGTGGCGGCGGACGCGGATGAAGCGTTGGCTTATCTTCGCCGCGAAGGTCCGCATGCCGGAGCAAGCCGGCCGAGTCTGATCTTCCTGGACTTCAACCTGCCAAAGTCAGGGTCCCGCATGTTGCTTCGCACGATCAAAGAGGACGAGGATCTTCGTTTGATTCCCGTAGCCGTGCTGACCACGTCAGAATCGGATCGAGACATTCGCGATGCCTACGAGCTCTACGCGAATTGCTATCTGCTCAAACCCATTGATCTCGACAGCTTCTTCAACACCATTCGCACGGCCGCCAGCTTTTGGCTGAAAGTAGCCTACACCACCGATAGCTGGGCGTCTCCAAGATAACGAAGCTGTCTGCTATGATTCTGAGCGCAATGGAATTTTATTCCATCGGCGTCGATCTGGGCGGGACCAACCTTCGGGTAGCCGCCATGACTCCCGAAGGCGAAATCATCGAGAAGCTCTCGCACGCCACTACCTACGACCACGGTCCGGTTGGAGTCGTCGACGATATGGTGGGCATCATCAAGCAAATCAGGGCTGACAATGGGCAGCGCGAGTTGGTCGGTGTTGGAATTGGGGTCCCCGGATATATCGACATGGAATCCGGGGTGATCGTCGGATCCGCCAATCTACCAGGATTTACAGGATTCCCGATCCGCGACGCCATTCAGGAGCATCTCGGCATTCCGATCATTCTGGAGAACGACGCCAATGCCGCAGCCTTGGGAGAGAAGTGGCTGGGCGCCGGGAAAGACGTGGACGACCTGGTGTTGATTACACTCGGGACAGGCATCGGCGGGGGCATCATCCACGGCGGTAACATCCTCCGTGGGTCTCGAGGGATGGCTGGTGAGATCGGGCATATGACTGTATTTCCTGACGGCAATCCTTGCGGCTGCGGCAACTGCGGCTGTCTCGAGAAGCACGCGTCGGCGTCCGCGATTGCCGCTTTGGCAGGCATGATGGGGATTGCTACACAGAGGTTTAGCGCCCGCGAGGTTTACGATCTTGCGGCGGCCGGGAACCCGCGTGCGAAACAGGTGTTTGAGTCCGTCGGACGCGCGCTTGGCATCGCCATTGCTAATCTAGTGAACCTCTTCAACTTTCCTCTGTATCTCCTGTCAGGAGGGCCGCTGCCAGCCTGGGACTTTTTTGCTCCAACCATGTTTGCAGAGATCAGGAAACGGTCATTTACCTTTGATTCGGGCCACACCCGGATCGAGAAGGCGTTGCTTGGCAGCGACGCCGGATTGTATGGGGCTGCTTATTTGCCTTTGCAATTGCGCACAACCGTCGTCGTCAAACCGGTACTTTCCATCTCTTAGATGAGTTCCCGTACCAGCAAATATTGGCTTGGTCTTGACGTCGGGACTGGCGGCTCACGAGCACTGCTGGTTGACGCACAGGGCCGCGTGGCTTCCTCGTTCACTGCGCCACACCGCGAGATGCATATGGCTCGTCCGTTGTGGGCCGAACAGGATCCTGACGATTGGTGGCACGCTTCCCAGGCGGCCATACGCGGCGCTCTGTTGCAATGTGGCATTGATGGCAGTGCCGTAGCGGGAATCGGTGTGACCGGGCAGATGCACGGCCTTGTGCTCCTCGACGAGAAGAACGAAGTCATTCGCCCGGCTTTGATCTGGTGCGACCAGCGCAGCCAGAAGCAGGTCGATTTTGTGAATGCGAAGCTCGGCAAGGAAGCGATTCTGGAGAATATCGCCAATCCTGTTCTCACCGGGTTCACGCTGCCAAAACTCCTGTGGATACGCGACAACGAGCCCGAGTCATACGCCAGAATTCGCAAGATCCTTCTACCCAAAGACTATCCGCGTTTTAAGCTGACTGGCGAATTTGCCACGGATGTGTCAGACGCAAGCGGCACCTCGCTGTTCGACGTGGCGCATCGTACCTGGTCGAATGCCATGGCGGATGGACTCGGGATTGACCGCTCGATTCTGCCCGCGGCCTTCGAATCGAGTGAGATTACCGGTCGTGTTTCCGCCGAGGCCGGCCGCACCACTGGTCTGGCGCCCGGCACTCCGGTGATCGCCGGGGCAGGAGATCAGGCCGCGAGCGCCATTGGCAACGGCATCGTCGAACCGGGTACCGTGTCGTGCACGCTCGGTACATCCGGTGTGGTTTTTGCGTACCTGGAGCAGCCCGAGTACGATCCGCATGGGCGCGTTCATACCTTCTGCCATGCCATCCCGAACGTCTGGCACGTGATGGGTGTCACGCAAGGGGCGGGGCTCAGCTTGCAGTGGTTCCGGAACCGGTTTGCTCCCGACATTGCCTATGACGATGTCACGGCGGAAGCGACGCTTTCGAAGGCCGGCGCCGACGGGCTGTTCTGGCTCCCCTACCTGATGGGGGAAAGGACGCCGCACCTGGACGCCAACGCGCGCGCCGCATGGATTGGACTGACGGCGAAACATACCCGCGCTGATCTGGCGCGCTCCGTATTGGAAGGCGTGTGCTACAGCCTCAAAGACGGTCTTGAGATCATCGCTGCGCTCGGCGCTCAACCGTCGCTGGTTCGCCTCTCGGGCGGCGGCGCAAAAAGTCCGTTCTGGCACCAGTTGTTTGCCGACATCTTCGATCAGCGAGTCGTCACGCTGGCCACACAGGAGGGCTCCGGATATGGAGCGGCGCTGCTGGCGATGGTAGGGACCGGCGAGTATGCAAGTGCCGTTGAAGCGTGCCGCGTAGCCGTCAAGGAAGTCGATGTCAAAGTACCTCACCGGCCGGCTGCGGAGTTTTACCGCAGGCACTACGACGTGTATCGTTCTCTCTATCCATCGCTGCAGTCTGCTTACGCTGCAATCGCCGGACTTGATGGCTGAGTTTCTGTACTGTGACGTCGCTCTTCCCATCCCTGTCAGCCGCCTTTTCACGTATTCCCTGCCGTTAACTCTGCAGCGCCGCGTTCAACCTGGCTGCCGTGTTCTGGTTCCGTTTGGATCTCGCAATCTGACAGCCGTCGCACTGCGCGTGTTTGATGAAACCCCCACACAGGATGTGCGCGAGGCACTCAAGCTGCTGGACCAAGAACCGGTGCTGGATGAGCAGCTTTTGCGGCTGGGATTTTGGATTGCCGATTATTATTGTGCTCCGGTGGGCGAAGTGTTCAAGGGCATGTTGCCGCTGTCTGGAGAAACGCGCCGCAGCACCGTTTATGCGCTTAGTGATACCGGGCGCGACGTTGCTCGCCAGCTGACAACAACTTCCAATTCGGACGCCAGTGTGGAACTTCTTCGTCTGCTTGAACAACGGCCGCGCACGCTGACTTACTTGACTTCTAAGGTGGAGCGCGCAAAAGAGACTCTGAAAGCTCTCTCGAAGCGCGGATGGGTTGAAACGGAAGAACGGAGCGACGATCGCGACCCGTACCGTGCCTCCGCCGAACGCCTGGAAGTCGAGTTCCTCGGCCGCCCGGCCCCTGATCTCAAGCTCAAGAAGAGCGAGCGCGAGTTGCTGGCCTTCCTTGAACTTCATCCCGGTCCGCACAGCCTGCTGGAAGCCGGAGAGATGGTGAAGAAAGCAAGTGAAGCCGCAAGGTCGCTGGCGCGCCGCGAACTGGTTCGGTTGCAGGTGAAGGCGCTGCGGCCGTCGATGCAGTTCTCGGGCGCGGCGCCGGTTTTGAACCCCTTTCAGGAGGCTGCATTTGCGGAAATTCGAACAGCGCTGCAAACGGGAATCTTTCAACCCTTTCTGCTGCAAGGCGTGACAGGCTCCGGTAAGACGGAAGTCTACCTAAGGAGCATCGAAGCGGTATTGGCAATGGGACGCAACGCACTTCTACTGGTCCCGGAGATTGCGTTGACTCCGGCAGTGGCCGGACAGTTCTTCCATCGCTTCGGCAATCAGGTGGCGATCCTGCACTCAGCGTTCGGCGACTCCGAGCGCGCGGACCAGTGGCGGCGGGTGCGAAGCGGTCAGGCACGCGTTGTGGTCGGCACCCGTTCGGGCGTGTTTGCGCCGGTCCAGGATCTGGGTCTGCTGATTGTGGATGAAGAGCACGATGGCAGCTACAAGCAGAGCGAAACGCCGCGTTATCATGGCCGCGATGTCGCCCTGGTGCGCGCAAAAGAGGCGGGTGCAATTGCAATACTTGGCTCGGCAACGCCCAGCATCGAGACAAGGTGGAACGCCGATCACGGTAAATATCGGATGCTTCGCCTGCCGGAGCGCATTGCCAGCCGGCCCATGCCCGAAGTTCAGATCGTCGACATGCGCACGGAGTTCCTGGAGACCAGGAAGCAGTCCACCTTCTCGCGCAAGTTGCTGGAAGAAATCGAACCGCGGCTGAAAGACGGCGAGCAAACGATGTTGCTGCTCAACCGGCGTGGCTTCTCGAGTTTCATGGTATGCCGCGCTTGCGGAGAGCGCCTGCAGTGCACAAATTGCTCCGTGGTTCTGACTCACCATCGTCGCGATCGCCGCATGTTGTGCCACTACTGCGGATATGCGGAGAAGATTCCCGAAACTTGCCCTCGTTGTGGAAGCGATCACATCCAGTTCCTTGGCGCCGGAGCCGAACGGGTGGAGGACGAGTTGCACAAGTACCTTCCAACGGCCCGCATCGCGAGACTCGATCGCGACACCGCCAGCGGCAAAGGATCGTTCGAGAACATCCTGCAGAACTTCCGCGAGCATCACATCGACATCCTGGTGGGCACGCAGATGATTGCCAAAGGGCACGACATTCCAAACGTCACGCTGGTGGGTGTGGTGCTGGCTGACATCGGCCTGAGCATGCCCGATTTCCGTTCCGCTGAGCGCAGCTTCCAACTGTTGACGCAGGCCGCCGGACGAGCCGGACGTGGAACCATGCCCGGCCGCGTGATCGTGCAGACGCTGAACCCTGATCACTATGCGATCCGGTTTGCCGCCGATCAGGATTACGAAGCGTTCTACAAGAAAGAAATTGAGTTCCGCAAGTGGCTGCGCTATCCGCCGTTTGCGGCATTCGCCAACCTGATCATTCGCGACCCGAAGCAGGAGGTTGCGCTGCGCATGGCAACCGAGCTTGGCTACCTTCTCAATCCACAACCGGAAGGCGTGCGCGTGATGGGACCAGCCGAAGCCCCGGTGCCGCGCATTCAAGAAGAGTATCGTTACCAGATCCTGCTCAAGGCCGCCAGGCGTTCCATTCTGCGGGATTTAGTGAACAAACTTCGCGCGTTTGCCGAAGCGGAACGATGGCGCTCTACCGCTCTCATGATCGACGTCGACCCCATAAGTCTTATGTAATTTTTTGTGCCTGTTTACACGGGCTAAGCGAAGTACCGTTGCGACATGGAACGCAGGAAAGCCAGCGACTCGGCCATCTCTTCCATTCCGTTCATGCCGTCTTCGATGCTGACCCAACCTGTATAGCGGTGATCGGCCAGTATCCGGAAGATCGCATCGTAATCGTTGAGGCCTTTGCCGGTCACTCCGTGACGCAAGTCCGCTGAATACCCAAGCGTTCCATCGCTCTGTCGAAGCTGGTCGAGCGTCGCGCCGGGCGCGAGATAACGATCACTCGCGTGCATGCTTACTACCCGATCGGCTGTCTTACGAAGCAGTTCGATCGGATCGTCGCCGGCCACGATGGCGTTCGATGGGTCAAACTGCACTCCGAAATTCGCCCGATCGTCGATGTCATTCACGATCCCGAGAAACCGGTCCATCTTTTGCGCGAACTCCGGATATTTCCAGAATCCGTCCTTGTAATGATTTTCCATGCCGAGCACGATGTCGAATTCCTTCGCGACTGGAATCAGGTTCCTGATCGATTCAACAACCCATTCCCTGCCCTGTTCCCAGCTCACATCCGGATAACGCTGTCCGCTGAGGACACGGCATACGGCGCCGGGACCGCCAAGGCGACGCGTCACCTGAATCATCTCCGCTTCACGCTCGACGTTGCGCTTCCGCTCATCCGGATTCGGC
>CBAAAA010000174.1:0-9134 GCA_964658695.1 uncultured Solirubrobacteraceae bacterium
AGATGCAGCCTGCAGTGATCCTTCGCTGCGTCAACTTGTTGAGCAGATGCTTCGCAATGACGAAGCGGGAAGCAGCTTTCTCAAGGAACCTGTATTGGAAGCCCTTGCGCAGGAGGTGAGTTCGGGCGCCAATCAAGTATTCAGATCAGGAGTGCTTCCGGGAGTGAAGTTCGGACGGTATGTGCTCGAGGCTCCTATTGGGCGCGGGGGAATGGGCGAGGTCTGGCGGGGGCATGATGTTGAATTGGATCGCCCAGTCGCTCTCAAGTTCTTGGCAGAGTCCGCAGTGGTCACCGGAGCTACGGAACGGCTTACGCGTGAGGCGCGGGCCGCCTCTGCGTTGAATCATCCCAATATCATCACGGTTCATGAAGTAATTCGAAACGACGAAAACTCGATCATCGTGATGGAATTGGTCGAAGGCACGGCACTTCGAACGCTATGCGGAAGCTCGCAGGCGCTGGACCGTGTCGTCCGTTTGGGCTCGCAGGTTGCCCAAGCGCTGGCGACAGCACACGCGCACGGTATCGTTCATCGTGACATCAAACCGGAGAATATCCTGGTTCGTCAGGACGGTTATGTGAAGGTGTTGGATTTTGGCTTGGCTCGCCTCGTGGGCGGGACGGGAAAGGATCCAAGTCCCCTCCTCTCCGGTGGGACCCTGCGTTACATGTCTCCGGAGCAGGCACGTGGCGAATCCATCACCCCCGCCAGCGACATCTTTTCATTTGGCCTGGTGTTGTATGAGCTGGCAACCGGCCGGCATGCGTTTCCGAGTGATTCGCCATTCGGAACCGTGTTCGCCATGCTGACGAACGATCCGGCAACCCCCTCGGCAGTGAACCCTCACATACCTGCTCGTTTGAATGCACTCATCCTCGGGATGCTCGCCAAGGAAGCGGAGGAGAGGCCTTCGTCGGTGGAAGTTGCTCAGGTGTTCGAGCTATTGGAAAAGCGATCGAGGGTCAGCCCAGCCTGGCTTTCTCCAGCTTGGGCGTGGGTGGGCGGGACGTGCTTTTTTGCCGCGGCGATTGCCGTAGGGTTGCTGTCGTCGTCGGGTAGCTCTCCACAGTTTGCGAACCTGCGAATCGAACCGCTCACTTCACAAGACGGGTGGGAAGGTGGACCGGCTGTTTCGCCGGACGGCAAATCAGTGGCCTTTACTTGGAGGCCGAGCCTCGAGGCGCTGCCGCAGATTTATGTAAAACACGATCACGACAGCGCTCCGGTCATGCTGACGGATCCGCATGCGGAAGGCGTTCCCGGGCCTCCTGTCTGGTCGCCAGATGGCGGGTGGATCTCGTTCAAGCGAGTATTTGAGTCTTCTGCAGCTCTATTCGTAATACCCAGCGCAGGCGGCGGTCAGCAGAAGAAACTGGTGGATGTAAAGGTCAAGAATTTGGCTCCCGCGATCGACTGGTCACCGGACGGGACCGAACTGGCGTTTTCAGATTTGATTTCAACCTCGCAGCGGCTTGGAATCTATCTCCTGAATGTGCGGACGGGAGAAAAGCGCCAGCTCACATCCCCGATGTCCGTTGCCTTCGCGGATTGGGATCCCAAATTCTCTCCGGACGGCTGGATGATCGCCTTTAAGCGAGTGAGCGGCTTTTGGGACGACACCATTTACACGGTGCCGGTATCCGGCGGCGAAGCGCGGCGGGCCCTGGGGCAGGGCGGTGGGATTTGGGGACATGCGTGGAGCCCGGATGGTAAGAGTTTGATCCTGTCCTGCCAGCGTGGAACCAGCATCTTTGGACTGTGGCGATTTCCACTGGATGGCCGCAGCCGGCCGGAACGCATCATTCAGGGAGCATCGGATGCCATTACCCCAGGCATTTCCCGGAAAAGCGGTCGTCTGGTCTGGACGGACCAGACCGAAGATGTCAACATTTACCGCGTTGCCGCAATCGGAGGGCAGGCACCGGAAAGGCTGATTGCAACTACCGCACGCGATCGCGCTGCCGTGTACTCGCCTGACGGGCGAATTGCATTTGTTAGCGACCGCTCTGGCACGAGGGAGATCTGGCTAGGTCAAGCCGACGGCACGGACCAGCACCGTGTGACCAACTTCAACGGCCCCGATCTGGACAATCTGGCATGGTCTCCTGATGGGCGACGTTTAGCTTTTTACGCAAGAACGCCAGGACACGCGGATATCTACACCATTGGTTGCGAGCCGGCGAGCAGCCGTTGTAGCCATCCAGAAGTCACGATCTCAAGTATGAAGGCGGAAGTTCCTGATTGGTCCCACGACAACAAGTTCCTGTACTTTGCCTCGGACCAAACAAGCCGCTGGGAAATCTGGCGGCAACCGGCAGCCGGAGGACTGCCCACCCAGATAACACACAACGGCGGATACATGCCCAAAGAGTCCGCGGATGGAAAATGGCTTTACTTCTACAATGCGGGCACATTATGGCGAAGTCCTGTGCCGGTAGACCAGTCAGGTGTTTTCCGGGAGGAACTGGTTATCGGCTCTGGCTTTCATGTTCAATTAAAAGGGTGGACACTGACTTCCGACGAGATTGTGTTCAGAGATGACGGGGATCTCGCAACGCAAGGATCGCTTCGCGCGTTTAACATCTCGACCGGTAAGACTCGCCTGATACTTCCGTACCTGCGACGGTTTGCGGACTCGCGGGATTACAACCTAACAGTCTCGCCCGATAGGAAATGGGTTCTCTTCTCTCAACTGGACCGGTCCGGGAGCAATGTCATGGTCGCTGAAAGCCATTGAAGATTTGAATTGAGCTGGTCTGCGGACTGCCCTGCCGTTTGACAACCTCGGCGGTCCGCTTCCCATCCCCACCAACGCAGCGGTATTGCCTTGAATTCCCCGATTCAGGGACGCGGGCGACTCCTCCTACGTCGCCATAAACCAACCGCGAGTAGCGGAAACGAGATCAAAGAAATGGTTGCTGGCTCAGGCGTTGCGGTCGCCGTTACTGTCGCGTCATAGGGCTGCACTTCGAAGGGGGCTGTGGACAGGAAGTTACCGTTCGCCAAGGGGTCCCCGTTCCACCACTCAGCACTCAAGTGAAAGTTTCCGGAGGCTTCATAACCGGCGGGAACTGAGCTGTCCCAAGTTATTTCAGCTAATCCGGTTCCAGCAACATCGTCGAATGGAACCGTGATGCTGCCTCCGGGAGCAATCGCAGGGAAATCGAGAAGCAAATGAGGTGTTCCGTGTTGGAAGACGCTCATATCTAATCCGGTCGTGACCAGCCATAACGAGGTGCTTTCGTTCTGGATGGAATAACCCCAGCCAATGGTTGATCCGGGGCCTCCTGTAATTGCGCCGCCCGCAGGCAGAACACCGAAGTCATAGACATCGGCAGCCGCCGCCGGAATCGCCGAGAGAAGTAGAGCCGCAATCGCGAGTTTCATGAGTTATCCATTTACCTTTCGTTCGGTGATTTCATTTCCCGGGGTAGATCACTTCTCCGTCGCTGAATCGCGTCGGTTCCGGCTGCCCCAAATCTGCTGTTCCTAGCTCCATGATCTGAAGCTTCTTGATCCCGGCCGGAATGTTAAGGGTGACGATTACATCAGTGGAATCACCCGGTGCTAGGCCATTGAAGACGGCAGGCAAAGACGGGCTCACGACAGTAGCCTCTCCGGATCCAGCCAGTGTGCGCAGCGACAACGAAGTAATTTCAATCGAGTTCGCCGGCACAGATCCGTTATTGTGCAGCGTCAGCAATACCTGCGCCTGTGATTGCTCACTCGAAACGTGCGTGGCTCGAATCGAAACGCTTGTTGGTCCCGGTGGCGGCAGAGAAACCGCAGCTTTGCCTGAGGTCCAATCGCAGCCGCCTACGTAACTGCCGCTGCTGTCGGGGGTCCGCACACCGAAGGACGGTGCACAGTCGAAGTGCGGAAACGGCCACGCTTCAAAGAAGGCTGGACGGTAGACTCCGAGACCGCCTTGTGAGACCGGCGTGAATAGGGTGCTCAACAGCGTTGGACCGGGTGGATTGTAGACACCATTGGGGCCACCGCTATAGGGACTGGTTTGGAGACTGATGGCCAACCAGGAATAATCGGCCATAATCGTTCCGGTCCGTGCATCATTGACGTATGGGTTGGTCGAATCGGTCGGGTAGGTGTACGGAATGTAACCGGCGGCCGTTGAGTTGAAAGGTTGAACTACCGGAGTCAAACCCAAGTTACAGCCCTTGAAGTCGCCATCCAGGGCTCCATAGCCCCAGGGCTGGTTATAAAGCGGGGTTTTGCCCCATACTGGAGCTCCATTGCCGAAACAACTCCCACCAGTCTGCGGGAGATATCTGCCAATTGAATAGGCTGCCCCCAGCAGGCTTTGATACGCAGCCTGCTTAACCGCCGGCTCCATGTTATTCAGCATTAGAGAGGTCGTGGAGCCTGGCTTCCAGGACCAAGGCGAACTTGCCTCGTTTGCAGACGACAACAAGGCGGAGCCCAGTGCATCAATCTTGCCCCAGTCCTGATAGATCAGGGCGAACATGGTCCCCGTATTGTTGGCCTGCGCTTGGAAATGGTCGATCGCCGTGTCTTGCATCTGACCAATTGTCGAGGTAAGATCCACCGTCCTGTTCCCCTTTGGATCCGTTGTCAGGTCCATGCCGAGATTGAAGGCGGTATCGGCTAAACCGAACGCCGGTCCAACCACTGGTATATTGCCAGCCAAACCAAGAAAAAAACCGACCAAGGGTCGCACTAGACTTGGCGACTGCGCGGTAGCCACAACCGGAATCGTCGCCTTCACATCGTTGTAGGTGCTCAAGAGGGATAGTATGGACGTACTTCCGCTAGCTAACCAGAGTTCGCTCATGTTGCCATAGAGAGCGCGGATATTGCTGACATCTATGAACTCGTTCAGCAACTGCTGACGGACCACGCAGTAAGGCAGGCCGGCATTGTTCTTATCCGTGCAGTCGTTACCGCTTTGGTCTTTCGTCATACCCTGCAACGGAGTCTGGTACGTTGTGCCGATGTTGATAGCTGCGTTGTTGTAGTCGTTCCGAACATTACAAGTGGTAGTGCCGCAAAGCGCATTGTTGATGTACTGAAAGGCGGCCAATTCGTCGCTTCCCACCGGATGCGGAAACGGAGCCGGGGTTTGGGCCAAAATGTCGTACAAGCCGAGATTTGCTAAGCCGCTCGTATCGGCATTCAGCGGGCTGTACCAGTTGCCGCGACTGCGCGCTAGAACGCCGTGCAGTGCGCCGCTCGGCTTATCCGGGTAAACAGAACTGCTCTCTCTCGCTCTATCGCCCGGGTTCGGCGTACCCGCAACAGCAGGTGGGGCTCCGATTAGCGAGTAAGTGTCGCTGGGAGTGAGATAAACCACTGTCTCGTAATAGCCGCCAAAGCGCGCCATCTGCTGAGCCAGCCGGGCTATTCGTGCGTCACCGTTAGTGCCAAAGTTCCAATCGACCGGAACAGGATGCCCCTTTGTGGCGATGAAGACCAGCTGATTCTCGGCGGCGATGCCGCTGACATCGGTAGCCATCCCGCCGAGAAGTTCGGGGTGTTGACCCGTGCAATAGACGTTATCGGCTAGCACGACGTCGGGCGATTCTCGATCCACTACCAATAGGTGCAAGGAATCAGTGGCGGAAGCGTCACAACCTGGTTTGTAGGGCGCATCTGCCGCTTTGTGGGTGGTCTTCCCGATCGTGATCGTTCCATCTAGCCCGATGTCGTAATGAACGTAGTCGGTCTGAAGAAAGGCATAATAGCCATTGGAGTCTGGAGCCAAATAGCCGTCAAGCTCCCTCGTACTTACTCCCCGTTGCAAAGCCGTTTTAGCGTTCGCGCCGCCAGTCCCTATGAAGACAAGGGGTGGCGCCGCGTTGATTCCTTGCAGGTCCGGGTATGCTCCGAAATTCGTCAATGCGGCGGAAACGGCACTTAGAGGAATTCCATAATTTCCGACAGCGTTAACCATCACCATGGCAGTGGGGTAGGCGTATGTCTGCTGGATAGCTTTCAGCGCATTAGTAACGCTGGCTGCGTCATTGTAAGTCTGGTCCAACAATATGTCGGGTGCGTTCAGGTGAGCTGGGTTCAATTGCCTGCTTACGGCAAGCACGTGAAACCCGGGATTCGCGCCGTTGTACAGCGTGCTCCCGACGGCGATGCCGCCGGTTGCAGGGTTGAATTTAACGGGTATGATCGTTCGCGACGGTTCCGTTGACTGCGTCGTCGACTGACCAAACCCGAACTGCGCAGTAACTGCAACGCTGAGTGTAATTGCCATAAGTACCGCAGCACTCCTGCATATCTGCCTGCGCGATATGCACTTGATTAACTGATTCCTCACAGAAGTCCCTCCGGATTGAACATTGCGGCATACCAGTTATTGAACTCGCGCCGAATTTGTTTCTCGAGCTCTCTAAGTGCAGGTCGACTGTCAGTTGATGCAACAAGACCTGCCTCGGTTGGCCGTCATAGGGTAATGCGCAAGGTATAAAAATTTGGGAACATTGAAAGCTCGGGAATTTCGAAGGCGTCACAATCCGGGCGTGTGGCCATAGGGGTTTGAGCTTCAAGTGACGATTCTGGATTTTGGGGCTGTGGGAATACCGTCTATACGGAAGATTGGGACTGAAAGGTTGTGACGGGCCTTGCGGCAAGAGTCGGGTGCAGGTACTCGCGATACGCCGATGACCTGACCTTCTCTACAAACAAAAAGGATTTTCCCTCCGGAGATTGCCATTCGCGAATTGGCAAACAGCCCTCATGAGTGGCTGCCTTGGAAGGATCTGGAAGAGATCATCAAGCACTCGGATTTCAAGGTGAACGCCAGGAAGACCCGCATGCAATAAAAGGATTCAAGACAGGATGTGAACGGCCTCGTCGTGAATCGGAAAGCCAACATCCGGCGCGAGTATCGGCACAGCGTTTGGGCCATGGTGCACCGCCTGTTCCGAACTGGGAAATTCGAAGTGTCCGGGCCGGTGACGAGAAATGGCCAGAGGACTTTCGAAGAACGCGACGGGACACTCGATGAGCTTCATGGGCGGCCAGGTTTTATCGACCGTATCGATTTACGAAACAAGGAAATTGCTGACCAAGGGGAAGAAGGCGACCACCTCTCCACTAAGGAGTCGCCGTACAGGCAGTTCTCATATACCGCGATTTCTACACCGCGAAAGCACCGGTATTCCTCTGCGAGGGCAAGACCGACAACATTTTTTTGAAGCACGCGATTCGGAGCCTGGTGGCTCAATTCCCGGACCTTGCTGGGGTTGACGCCAAGGGCAAAGTCTATCTCAAGGTTCGACTTTACAAATACACAACACCCAGCGCGGCCCGAATTCTCGGTCTCGACAGCGGTGGCACTGGCAACCTTAAAGATTTCATCTGCCAATACAAGAGGAACACCGAGAAATTTAAGGCCCCCGTCTTGAGCATCCGCTCATCGTTCTTTTCGACAACGACTCGGGTGCGAAGGGAATCCGCGGCGTCGCAACGCAGGCAAATCCCAGCCCGCAAAGGCGACATTTGAAGGGTTGTTCAAAGATAGGTGGGCCAGACATCCCGGAACGAAGGCGCAGAGCAACGATTGCTTTGCGCCTTCGATCTGTCCGGCGTCTTAGCGTTGTGCGACGATGGCCGGCGCCTGGGCGAACTTGCCTTGCAGCACAGGTTTGCCTTTATACCAGTACTGAAGACGGCGCGAGCTCTGTTTGCGCGCGAACTCCGCCCGGTACAGTTCTGGTCCGCTTACGTGGTCTGCGCTGCGCATTGCGTCCTCATCTTCCGGATGAGCAGCCGTGAAGCTGAGGCTGGCGGCGTCATCTGTGGACCGTATTGCACGCATGTCCGGCTCGGCGCGCGAGGAGCCGCCAACATACTCTGCTGTCCGGAAAGCACAGCCTTCGGAATCGCAGAGTTGGGCCATCAGATCGGCATCCTTCTGCGTGATCTTGTCATCTCCGTCGAGATCGCATTCCTCGCCGCAGGCGCTTTCGGCGGCAGCCTTCTTGAAATCGCGCTGCAGCATATTGAGGTCGTGGCGATCCACACGACCGTCTTCATTAAGGTCGCCCGGAGCCCGGCGCACATGAATTACTATGTCGCCCAAAGATGTGGTGCCGGTATCGTTCTTAATGAAAGCGTAGAGATGATGCGGACCCTTCTTCTTGGGTGTCCAGGTGAACCACGTTGAGGCCCCGTCCGGGCTGACTCCGTGAATGGTTTTGATCGCAATGGTTTTTGCCTCGTGGTCGCCCGGTTTGCCGTCGAAGATGGACACGTGCCCATGAAGATTCGAATGCGCATTACTGAACGCCGTGAGCCGCAACAATAGCGGCTGGAAGAGAAATGCCACCTGCGGCTTCGGTTTTTTGCCTTTTCGCTTGCCCGCGGTCGTGGCGGACAAATCGAGCGCCCCTACTGCCGTGCCAGCGGTGTCGCCAAGGTCCAGACTGCCATGCGTCGCATTCACAGCTCTGGACCCGCCCAAAGGTCCTCCTTCTACTCGGTTCGCGACTGAAATCAGCCCCCAGCCTTCGTTGTTCTGGCCGGGATCCACGTCGTTTTCGTTCGAAAAGTTGTCCTCGCAGGGAACCGCCGCGCACGGCTTCTCAGGCGGATAGAGTTCCGCCGTGTTGGAGACCAGGTCGACGTACACGCGATACTCTTTCGCACCCTCCGTTGCTGGACCGAAGTTCGTCGTATCCCACAATAGGTATGCGTAGGTGTTTCCGCGGCTGTTCAAACTGAAGTTCGATATGCCGCCGGTAGGTTGTGTGGACCCGATTCCAAGCGGTGTGCGGGCACTCGCTGGGCAAACACGTCCGCCCTTCCCGGTGGTTGGGATGTTGGCGCAGATCTCGTTGTCAGTAGTACTGTCGTACGGTATCGCCGAGAACTGCACCGTGAAGCCGGCGGGCGTTTTGCTGAGACTGTAGTTGTATACTCGCGCTTCCAGAAGCACCTTGTCGCCATCCTGAGGATTGCTGCCCTGCAGCGGGTAATGCCGGGTGATCGGATCGATATCCGGTCTTCTGATCACGAAACCCTTCATGCGTTTCCGCACAATTGTCGTTTCCGGTTCCCAGTCGTTCAAATTTCCTCCAGGACCGTAGACGGCAGTGAAACGGCCCGGCAGATTGAGTGCCGGATCGGGAAGCTGGCCG
>CBAAAA010000175.1:0-9110 GCA_964658695.1 uncultured Solirubrobacteraceae bacterium
GCGATCACGTGATCGCCGCTATCCAGCAACTCGAGGAGCGTGGACATCGCCGCCAGTCCTGAGGCAAATGCAAATCCGCGCACACCTCCCTCCAGATCGGCCACGCAGCGCTCATAAGCAAAACGCGTCGGGTTTTGGGAACGCGAGTATTCAAAGCCCTTATGCACGCCGGGACTCTCCTGTACGTAGGTCGAGGTGGCATAGATCGGCGTCATAATGGCGCCGGTTGTGGGATCGGGGCTTTGCCCGGCGTGAATAGCGCGCGTTCCAAATCGGGTTTTCATGCGAAGTTGTCTATTTCAGTTTGCGCCGTAGATGACTGAGAAGGTCGGAGCGTGTAATCAATCCAAGAAACGATTCGCCCTCCATGACTAATGCCACGTAGCCTCGATCGAGGATGTCGTAGACCGCCTGAATGCCCGATTCGGCGGGAACTGTCTCCAGCCGGCTGGTCATCGCTTCTCGAACCGGAGAATGAAAACGGCTTGACTCCCCATGCACTGCCAGCAGCAGATCCGATTCGTCCAGGACACCGACGCAGCGTTGATTCTCAATCACGGGGACCTGCGAGATATCGGCCATGCGCATGCGTTGGAAGGCGGTCAGCAGAGTGTCTTCAGGACCTACCGTGATCACCGCGCCTTCCTCATAGCGTCGCGAGATCAACTCGCGCAGCGTTCCCGTTCCGCGCCGCTCCAAGTAGCCCTGATCCAGCATCCAGTAGTCGTTGTACATCTTCGACAGATACTTCGACCCCGTGTCACAGATGAATGTGACCACCCGCTTCGGCTCCCGCTGTTCCAGGCAATATTGCAAAGCCGCCGCCAGCAGCGTTCCCGACGAAGGACCGCCAAAGATCCCGGTTCTCTTCAAAAGTTCTCTGCCGGTTTCAAAGCTCTCCTGGTCTGAGATCGTATAAGCGGACCGCACGCGTGAGACATCGGCGATCGACGGCATACAACTCCCCCCGATCCCCTCAACCGCATAGCTTCCCGACGGCTCTTGTCTGCCCGAACGCACCAACTCCGCCAATGATGATCCGGCCGGATCCGCCAGCACCATCTCCGACCCAGGTTGCACACGCGCGAAGAACCGGCTCAGGCCCGTCATGGTGCCTCCCGAACCAATGCCGCACACCACGGCATCCAGGCGGTGCTCCATCTGGTCCCAGATCTCCGGCCCTGTCGAGACCTCATGCGCGAGTGGATTGGCCGGGTTTCCAAATTGATTGATGTGATACGCGCCCGTAGTTTGCGCGATGTTCGCCGCCATGTCCTGGTAATACATCGGGTGACCGGGCCCAACGTCTGACCGGGTAAGCCGGATATCGGCCCCCAGCGCTTTGGCGTGCGCAATCTTTTCAGGCGACATCTTGTCCGGAATCACCAGAATGAGGCGGTATCCCTTGATGGCGGCCACCAGCGCCAGTCCCACTCCCGTGTTTCCGGCTGTAGCCTCGACGATCGCGTCTCCCACCTTCAGATCTCCGGCGGACTCCGCTGCTTCGACCATCGAAACAGCCATTCGATCTTTGATCGATCCACCCGGATTCTGCGACTCGAGCTTCAAATACAACTCACAGACGCCCGTATCGAAGCCTGTCAAACGTACCAGCGGAGTGTTGCCAATCAGGTGAAGTGTCGCCGGAGCGAGCGTAGGTTGGGCTTGCATAACGCGAATGCGAAGGCTAGACCCTACAGTAACCCGGTCGATCAGGCGTTCAGATCTTTATACGCAACGATACAGCGTTCCGCCGTTTCCATTTCGGGGTAACGGCTGCCTTCCTGCTCAATCAGGAAGTACTCAACGCCGCCGACCTTCCTGGCTGCCGCGAGAATCGGCTTCCACTTCACAGCCCCCTCGCCGAACAGAACCTTATAGCCCTTTTCTTTCGACCAGTCTTTCAGATGGAGGGAGCGGATCCGCCCGGGGTTCTTTTCAATCCACGCCACCGGATCGCTCCCTGTCTCGACGCAGGTCCCGACATCCAGTTGCAGCATGATGTCTTTGGAAGTTCCCGCCGCCAGAACATCCATGGGCCGCTGGCCATCTACAGGCTTCCACTCCAGGTCGTGGTTGTGATATCCCGCGTGCAGCCCGTCGGCCGCCATCGTTCCGTCCGCCTGGTTTAACGTGTCCGCGATCTTCTTCCACCCGTCGATGGTACTCACTTCGCCAGGATGCGCCAGCACAATGTACTTCGTCCCCAGTATTTTGTTCAACTCCGCCGCTTTCTTCACTCCGGCCGGCGTAAAGGATGCGGAACTATTGTGAGTGGAGTAGCAGTGAAGTCCCAGATCGTCCAACTGCTTCCGCACTTCTTTGGCGTGCTCCGGAGTCCATTCGAAGTACGGAGCATAAAACTCGACGCAGTCGTAGCCCATCTTAGCGACCGCCGCCAGTGTTCCCTTGGGATCATTCTTCAGACCCTCCCGCACGGAGTACAGTTCAAGTCCAATCGGGAGATTGCCCGCGGACGATTGCGCCAAGACGAATGGGGCACTTGCGAGCGCGCCGAGAGGAGCGGCGGTCAGCGTACGAAGAATTGCGCGGCGAGAATGCGTATGCGATTTTGACATGGCAAGTCACAGCATATCGAAAGCGCGGCGCGGCCGGTGGCAAGACGGAAACTTCTCAGCGTGCAGGGTAATCCCAACAGCATGACCACGACTTCGAGGGAGACGGCGCATCTGTTTTCACCGCTCACCATCAGAAACATCACATTCCCCAATCGCATCACCGTCTCCCCCATGTGTCAGTACTCTGCGGAAGATGGCTTTGCCAATGACTGGCATCTGGTGCATCTGGGAAGCCGGGCGGTCGGTGGAGCAGGCGCCGTCATGGTGGAGGCCACAGCGGTGGAAGACCGGGGCCGCATCACGCTGGGCGACCTCGGGATCTGGAGCGATCAGCACATCGAGTTCCTGGCTAGAATTTCACGCTTCTGTAAACAGCATGGATCTTTCCCGGGAGGATCAGTCCCTGGGATTCAGCTTGCCCATGCCGGACGCAAGGCAAGCACCGATGTGCCCTGGGCTGGTGGCCACCCGCTAACCTCCGAAACTGGCGCCTGGCAGGCGGTTGCTCCCAGCGCAATCCCATTCGACTCCTACCCCGTGCCGGCAGAACTGGATCCCGCGGAGATTCAGCGCATCGTGCAGGCGTTTGCCACCGCCACAACGCGCGCCCGCGCGGCCGGATTCGATTTCGTCGAGATCCATGCGGCACATGGCTATCTGCTGCATGAATTCCTCTCGCCGCTTTCTAACCATCGGACCGATCAATACGGGGGCTCCTTCGAGAACCGAATCCGGTTGACGCTGGAAGTGACGGATGCCGTTCGAGGTGTGTGGCCAGAACACCTCCCACTGTTCCTCCGGATCTCGGCGAGCGACTGGACTGAAAATGGCTGGACAATCGAGGACTCCGTCGAGCTCGCCAAGGCCGTTCGACCGAAAGGCGTCGATCTGATTGATTGCTCATCAGGAGGCAACCTGCCTGCGGCGAGAATCCCAGTCGGGCCGGGTTATCAGGTCCCGTTTGCCGAAAAGATCAAGAGAGAGGCAAACATACTGACGGGAGCAGTGGGAATGATCACGGAACCGCTGCAGGCAGAGGCGATTCTGGCCAAGCCGGCCGCGGATCTGGTGATCGTGGCGCGGGAGTTCTTACGCGAACCCTACTGGTCAATAAAAGCGGCGGAGGCTTTAGGCGCTCCGCCGCGTGTACCGGTCCAATATGCCAGGGCTTTCAGTCAGAAGTAGGGAAAACCAACTCTGATTGGCCTAGCGGCGGCCGTGGAAGCCACCGCCATAATAGAAACCGCGTCCATAGTAGCCTCGATAGAACCCTGGGCCACCGAAGTAGAACCCGACTGACGGGCCAAAGTAGTAGGGATAGCCATATCCATAGGCCGGATATCCGTATGCATAATAGGGAGCTGGCGCAACCGGGTAGGGATACCCTCCGCCAGCCTGGGCGTACTGTCGAGGACCGCCCTGCGGAGCGTCATATTCCCCGGGTTCCACGTACCGGAAAGCGAGTGGAGCAGCGGTTGTAGCAATGGTTAGCGGCTGCTCGATACGGAACGTCAACACCTCTTCCGGATACAGAACGCTGGCGTGCCCATGAGTCAGGACGGCGCCCAGGCTCACCAGAGCTCCGGCTCCAGCGCCGATTGCCGCTCCCGTACCCCAGCCGACCGCGCCTCCGATAACTGCCCCGGCCGCCGTCGATCCTGCGACGATTCCAGCATCACTGCCATGGAAGCGATCCCCTTTTCGGGCGATCAATTGGCTTTGAATGGGAATACGCTGCCCATCAACGAGTGGCAGGTCAGTCAGTTGCACGGCGAGCCGTCCGGCTCCATCCACTTTCCGGGCTTCTATTACCTGGCCGGTAATGGTTTGTCCAGGTTCAGCCACCACGATGCCATTGGCCACAACCGGTTCCACCAGAGTCGCCGTAAATGCGTCACCGGGGTGATTCCTGTCCGAAGCCAGGCGGGTGTTCAGACGCGCGGTAACATACGTACCGCCCGGGACGGTAATTTGTGCCGGCACAGGGGGCGGCGCCTGCCCCTGGTGATTTCCTCCCTGGCTATACACGCCCTGTCCGTAGGGTTGCTGCTGCTGCCCGTAGGGTTGCTGGCCATACGCTGGCTGCTGCTGTGCATTAGGTGGCTGCCCACCGGAAGGCTGCTGCGAAGCGTACGGTCCACTCGCGGGCGGTGCTGCCGGTGGTTGTCCGTATGGGTTGGCCGCCGGGCTGTTCCCGCTTTGAACTGGTCCTGCTCCGTTCGCACCTGCTTGCGGCCATCCGCTATCCGGCGCCGCTGTAGTCTGTTGCTGCTGCGGATCTGCAGCTGGAGCGTTTGCATCCTGTGCATACGCCAAGGTCGATGCGGCGAAAAAGGTCGCGGCAATTCCGCATGCCGCCAGTGATTTAGTTTGTTTAAAAAGGCTATTCATTGTCTGCCCCTATGTAGTTCGACAACTTTCACAGTGCATGCGTTGCACCAACTTTAGTCTTTTTTCTTCAACAACTTAAAGAGTGTTTTATGGCTTGAAAGAGCCACGCGTGGTGCTTTTCAGCCACTAGTCCAGACGCCCGCGGTAGTAGTGAACAACAGCTTTCGCAGCCAGTCCGCCGATGATAATCCAACAGAAGTAGCGAGGCAGGCCTTTCAGCGCGAAAAAGCTCGCCGCGAACAGGATCGCGAACAGAACCAGTGCAGTTTTGATGCCGATCATTGCCCTTTACTGCGCCTTACTGCACAGCCGGCATGTTGTAGCTGAACGTGAAGGCCAACCGCACCTGCAGGCCCTTATAGTCGGCAGGCAACGGTGGCAGCGGGTTTGACATGCTGAGACCGGCGACTGCGGCCCGGTCCAAAGCGTCCGAGCCGGAACCGTCGGCCGTGACGACTTTTGGGATACTCCCGTCCCGGCTGATCACAAACTCCACCACTGTTCGCCCGCGCAGCGTTCCCATGTGGACGCTCTCCGGCACCACCTGCCGCCAGTTCCCGCGGACGATCGCAAGCACACGCGCCAAATAAGCCCGGAAATCAGCTCCTTGGGGATCGCTTTGCAATTCAATTGCGGCGTGTTGCGTCGTATTGGCGGCATTTATTCCAGGAACCGCGGGCACGGAACGGGATTGGCCGTCGTCGTTTACGCTCAGATGACTGCTATTGGGCTGAGCCAAACTCTGCAGCGCACCCTGGACAGTCGCCTTGGGTAGGGCGATCTTTGGGTTTCTCGTCACCGGTTCTGTACCGACGTTCTGAAATGGCTGATCAGGAGGTGGCGGTGGCGGGGGTACGTTAGCCGTTAGGCCGTTCGGCGTTCCGGGCGGCAAAGCAGGCGGCGGTCCCTGATTTATTGTCAGGTTCGGAGCTGGCGGCGCGACAGGCGTCGTCTTCGCCGTCTGCTGTGGAACTCTTTGCTGTGGAACTGACGGGCTCGGAACCTCGAAGTGCCTAGTTTTAGGCGCGGCTTCAGCCGGCCGGGCGCGGGATCCCTGCACCGCGAGCAGATCATTCAGATCAATAGTCTTACTCGGAGTTCGCGTGTTCGGCGCTTTCTGCGTCAGCAGATCACGCGGCAGGTAAAGCCGCGTCTTGATAAATGTAACCTTGCGTTCCGGAACATCCGGCGCGATCGAACCCGGAGCCTCTAACACCGCTGTCGTGAACAGAACGTTGAGCAGTATCGACAAGGCCGCAATGCCCAGCCAACCACGCGGCGAATGCCTCTTCGGCCAATGCAGGAGAAGGTCGAGTTCGGGGGTATCTGGACGCTCCACGACCGGATCAGTTTCCCTGCCGGAGAGAGTCGCCATACTTACTTCGATTAAACGACGTCGGGAAAGTCCCTCCGGTTATCCGGCAGCTATGCTCGCTGCGCCTGATGCCGGATCGTCTCAGAAACAAGAGCCTCGTGTTCCCTGATCTTAACAAGTATGGACTCGGCCAGCATAAGCGCTTGTGTGGCCGCAATCGCCGTAACAACCGGCTGGGAACAATTCCGCACTGCTTCGAAAAAGGACTCCAGCTCCAGCTTTAGAGGCTCTCCAGGGGTGACGGGCACCGGGCTGTACTCGATCAGGGATCGGTAGTCAACCGGCGAAGCCAATCCGGCTTCCAGCCCGTTCTTGCGCACAGCGAGACGAACTGCGTCCTGCCGTCCGTAGTCCACCGAAATGTATTCTCCCGGCTGAAATACACGCAGCTTGCGCACCTTCTCCGTCGACACCCGGCTCGCGGTCAGGTTGGCGATGCAACCCGACTCGAACGACAGCCTTACATTCGCGATATCCACCAAGGGCGTCAGCACGGATATCCCGGCCGCCCGTACCTCGACCGGCATCGCTCCCACGAAGCTCAGAACGATATCCAGATCATGAATCATCAGATCCAAAACCACGTCGATATCCAGGCTGCGAGGCGTAAACACACTCAAGCGGTGCACTTCGAAGAATATCGGGAGCGTGAGGACCTTCTGGATCGTCCTTACCGCCGGATTGAAGCGTTCCAGATGGCCTACTTGCAGCACCCGTCCCTTCTGACGGGCCAGGTCGGCCAGTCGCCAACCGGCTTCGGCGGAACTGGCGATCGGCTTCTCTACCAGCACATCCAAACCGCCCAGCAACAGCTTGGAGGCAACGGCTTCGTGAGTGACGGTGGGAGTGGCCACCACGGCGCAATCGGCGTGATCTAAAACCTCTTCGACGTCAGCGAAACAGGCTGTTCCATACTCCGCGGCCAACTTCCCGGCCTTCTCAACATCGCTATCTACAACGCCAGTCAGCCGCACTCCATTTATCTGCGTAATGGCCCGGAGATGATTTCGCCCGAAAGCACCGGCCCCCACGACAGCAACGCGCAGGTCATTCATCACTCGCCTCGAACGCATGAGCACTCGCCTCAAACGGAGGATACGCAACGATCACCAGGCGGACTTCATCTGCGCGGCGAATCATTTCGTCCTTATCGAGCAGCAGCGTGCGGCCCGCATCCAGCGCCATGGCGGTGGTCCGCGTTTCGATCATTGTTTCAATCGTGGTCAATCCGACGACTGGCACATCGAAAAGCAGATGCGCTCTGCCCCGCGAAGCCTTGACTAGACGAAGCGGGCGGCCGGCCGTCAGCGAAGCCGCGCGCCGCAGCATGGCATCTGTTCCTTCCATCGCCTCCGCCGCTACGCACGCGCGCTCGCTGATAGCGACGCTCTGGCCGATGTCTGCTGTCGCCAATGCCGAAGCGAGCCGCCGCCCATACCGGATATCCGATGCCTCTTCCTTTGAAGGCTTCCGACGAGTAAGGACACCCTCGGGCGCGAGCAGCGGCTTCAGTAAAGTCGTCGAATCGACCAGCTGAATGCCGTCCTCCTGCATCGCCTTCTGCACACCTCTGATCAGCGCCGCCGTGTTCTTCTCTTTTAACGAAGTGAGTAGTTTAAGCAGCCGCCAGTCCGGCTTTATTCCCGAGAACAGGCTGACATGTTTTACCTGGCCGGTCATCATCACCTGTGTAATGCCCTCGCGTTTAAATATGTCGATCAGTGTTCCTAACTGGCCGATGTTGATCCAATGCACCGCCGACGATGCAAAGCGCGCAATCTCCGCCGCTGCCTCATTCTCAATTGCCACCACAACCACTTCATGGCCCTCGCGCCGCGCCGTTTCAAGCGCCAGCAAGGGGAACCGCCCACTGCCCGCAATCATTCCGAAACGCTGAGATTTAGCGTCCACTGATTCGGCCTATTTCACGAATCCATTGCGGGACGAGCGGACAAATTCGAGCAGGTACTCCACCTCGGGTATCTGCGGAATCTCTTCTTCAATCTTCAAGAGAGCCTGCGAAGTGTTAAGCCCGCTCCGCGTCAGAAGCCGAAAGCTATTCTGCAGCGCCTCGATCGTATCGGAGGAGAAACCACTTCGCTCCAGTCCGATCCGGTTGGCTCCGTAGACTTTCACCTCGTGATCGGAGGCGGTCGTTGAAAACGGAAGCACCGGCTGCTTGACAACGCTGTAGCTGCCAACAATGGCATGCCGCCCGATGCGAACAAACTGGTGAATTGCAGACAAGCCGCCGATGTTGACGTTATCTTCCACCGTGACGTGCCCGGCGAAAGTAACGTTGTTCGCAAGAATTGCATTGTTGTGAATGATGACATCGTGTGCCACATGCACGTAGGCCATCAACAGGTTGTTGTCGCCGATCGACGTCACCATCCCACCGCCCGCGGTGCCCCGGTGAATCGTGACGAACTCGCGGATGGTATTCTCATTCCCAATGCGCGTCTCAGATTCTTCGCCCTTGTACTTCTTGTCCTGGGACGCCACTCCGCACGAAGAATACGGATAAAAGGTGTTTCCCCTTCCGATCGTCAACTTGCCTTCGAGATAGTTGTGCGCCAGCAGTTTTGTACCGGCGTCGATCGAAACTCCGGCGCCGATGATGCAATAGGGGCCGATGTCAGCTTGGGAAGAGATCTCGGCCTTCGGATCGATGATCGCAGTCGGATGAATCGCCACAGCAGTTCAGGCCAGTTGCGGCTCTGCGATCTGCGCGGGCGTCTCAGCAGCGGGCGTCTTACCGGAGT
>CBAAAA010000176.1:0-9062 GCA_964658695.1 uncultured Solirubrobacteraceae bacterium
AAGCTGTCGGGATCGCTCTACAGTAAGAATTGAAGTAATGGAAGCTCTGTTAGGCCGCTACCGAAACCTGACGGTCCTGGTATTGGTCGTCGTAGCACAACTGTTGTATCTGGCCTACCAAATCAAAACCAATGGGGACGAGCGGCTGATTCGCGTTTGGGCGGTCACCGCGGTGACGCCTATGGCCGGAATTGTGGAAGCGATTCGCGGGAATACGATTGGGTTTCTGCAGGACTACTTTATCCTGCTCGACGTGCGAGATCAGAACCGGCGCCTGAAGGCCGACAACGATAAGCTGCGCATGGAAAATGTCTACTTTCGCGACCAGTTAGCCACTGCGGAGAATGCGCATGCTTTGACGATCTTTCAGGCGCAAATACCGTCCAGGACGCTGCCGGCGCGGGTAATCGGGAACAGCACAGTGGCCAGTGCGAAGGCGGTGTTTATTGACAGAGGATCGAGCAGCGGGATCGAGAACGGGATGGCGGTAGTGACGCCGGACGGCATTGTCGGCAAGGTGAGCGCCACTTATCCGCTGGTTTCGCAGGTCCTGCTGGTGACGGATCCTACTTTCGGAGTGGGCATTGAATCACAGAAGGGGCACGTGCATGGGGTCCTCAATTGCTCGGCCGGGACGTGTGTCGTGAGCCAGATTCAGAATGAGGACAAAGTGGACGTCGGAGAGTGGTTTTTCACCTCGGGCGAGGATCGAATTTTTCCGAAGGGTTTTCCCGTTGGCGTGATCTCGGGCGTTCAGCTGGGGCAGGGGATGAAGGACGTCAAGCTTTCGCTAAGCGGCGCTCCTGGCGGGGCCGAGGAGGTGCTGGTGGTTCTCAAGGGGGTACACCGCGACATCCCGACGGTGCCAGTCGTAGAGCAGTCGAATGCCGCCCTGCTTCCCGCCCCGCCTTCCGAGAGCGGCGCGAACGGGCAACAAAATCCTAAGCCGCAGACTGAGGCAGACAAGATTCTGCAGAAGTACAGCGAACTGGGAAAGGAGCAGAACCACGTTTATGGTGGGTATGGGTCCAATCTACCGAATTTCAATGCAAAACCGGCAAATTTCAATCCAAACCCGGCGGGTTCCGCAGAGCCGACCGGGCTGAAGGCTCCGGTTCCTGCGCCTGCCGCGCCTTCTCCGCTGGGATCTCGCGCCGGGGCTCCTCAGACGCAGATGCCACGGCCTGCAAATCCGAAGCCGCCGGTGAATCCACAACCGGAGTCTCGCGGTCCTGTTCTTCCGCTCGGGGCTCCCCGCAGGAAGCCGGTTCAGGATACGCTGCCACAAGGTCGGGAACCAGCCACCGCACCCGTTAAGCAACCCGCCAGGCAAACGACGCAGCAGCCGGATCGACCATGACCGAAGTCAGCAGCGAGCATCTACTTCGGCGACCCGTTCAGGAGATCTGGACCAGCCGGTTTCAAGTAATAGCGCTTGTCATTCTGACGCTGGTCGCGATTATCGGCAAGTTCTACCTGCCGAGACTGCTGCCACATTCTGAGTGGCTGGAATTGCCTCTCCTTCTGACGGTGTATTTCGGCTTGATGAGGCATAGCCAGATTCAAGCTTTGTTCTTCGGAGCGTTTGTGGGCCTGGCGGAGGATTCGCTGGCTCCAGCCACTCTGCCCATTGGAATGTACGGAATCACGAAGACGCTGGTGGGGTATTTTGCGGCGTCGGTGAGTCTGAGATTTAACGTGGAGAGCTCCGTGATTCGAGTGATTCTCTGCTTCTTCTTCTACTTTTTCCATGCCTTCTTTTATTGGGTGATGCGTCGCGCATTGCTGGCCCAAGTGGTTCCATTCGATCCACAGGAGACGCTGGTGCATGGGGCTTTGAATTCATTGATCGCGATTCCTTTATTCCTGATTCTGGATAAGATGAAAGTGTCAGGCAACCCATAGCAGCAAAACCGGCGCTGGAGCTTAAGAACTGTAAGTGGCTATTCTTCAAGGCGAACACAGGCGAGAACACGAGCTTCCTCCCGATGGATTGTTGCGGGACGATCCCAAGCAGGCGTCAAACAAAGTTGCGGTTTTTCAGTATTTGACGGTGGCCGTGTTCGTGTTTCTGGTGGCCGGATTCTGGAAGCTGCAAGTTCAGAATCCGGATGTATACAGCGAAGCTGCGGAACGGAACCGAATTAAGAGCACGCCGATTCTGGCTGCGCGCGGCAAGATTCTCGACCGGGATGGGCGCGTCATTGTGGACAACAAGGCGTCGTATTCGCTGCTGTTGAATCGTGACCAGATCAAATGGGAGCATTTGCCTGCGATAGCGGACGCGATGCATTTGAACTATGACGATCTGGCGGCGAAGATCCGGCATATGGCGCGTCCGCAGATTATTGTCAAAGACCAGTTGAGCCGGGACGAGATTGCCTTTGTGCAGTCACATCAGGATCCCGGGACTTATCCGGAGATGGATCTGATTCGTTCCTGGCGACGGCAGTATCCGCAGGATGGCTTCGCGGCGCATGTGACCGGGTATGTGGGTGAGATCAGCGAGGCAGAGTTAAACGCTCCCGCGTTTATCGATTACCGGCAGGGCGACATTATCGGCAAAGACGGCCTGGAACGGCAGTACGACCGCCTGTTGCGCGGGACCGATGGACAGGAGCGGGTGCTGGTGGACAACATGGGGCACGAGCGCCAGATGGTGAATGCCAAAGACGCCGTTTCGGGCAAGGATCTGCATACAAGTATCGATTTGGATCTGCAGTCGGTGGCTGAACTGTCCATGGAAGGTAAGCGAGGCGCAGTGGTGGCGTTGAATCCAGAAGACGGCGAGGTGCTTGCAATGGTGAGCCGGCCGACGTTTGACCCGAATAAATTTACTGGCCGGATTAGCCGGACGGATTGGAATGAGATCGCTGGAGACAAAGATAAGCCGCTGCTCAACCGTGCCATTCAGGCGCAGCTGGCGCCGGGCTCTACATTCAAGCCGATCATGGCGATCGCCGGGCTGGAATCCGGAGTGGTGGATGATACGACTGAGTTCCATTGTCCCGGCGGCGCCTCTTTCTATGGACACTACTTTGCTTGCCATGTGAAGGGCGGTCACGGCACGATTTCGCTTCATCGGGCGATCGCGCAATCCTGCGACGTGTATTTTTACAACGTCGGCAATAAATTGGGGATCGACCGGATCGCGCATTATGCCGACCTGGCGGGTGTTGGCCGCAAGACCCAAATTGATCTGCCGAACGAGACGCAGGGAACGATGCCTTCGACCAAGTGGAAGCTTCGTTTGTCGCGGCAGAAGTGGTATGCGGGAGAGACGATTTCGGTGGCGATCGGACAGGGAGCAGTAACTGTTTCTCCGCTTCAGATAGCTGCCGCGCTGAGCGGACTTGGCGTAGGAGGGCGGTGGTTCAAGCCTCACCTGGTTGAGAGCGACAAGCCAGTCCTTTTGCGGGAGGCGCAATTCAATCCCTCGAACCTGGACGACGTAATCTCAGGAATGTGCGCGGTGGTGAATGAGAATGGAACCGGACGAGCCGCGGTGCTGCCGGATGTTACGGTGTGCGGGAAGACGGGAACCGCACAGGTGGCCGCTTCCGACAAAACGAAGGGGGCCCGGATGGGCACAGCAATGGCCAACAACGTTTGGTTTGTGGCATTTGCTCCCAGGGAAAAGCCGGAAATCGCGGTGGCCGCGCTGTTTGAAAATGGCGTCGAGAGCTTCAACGCCGTACCCATCGTTCGCGACGTCCTGAAGGCCTATTTCGACAAGAAGGCGAGGCAGGCGAACGTAAACCTGACTGAGGCCGTTCCTTTGTCGCCAGCTTTGCTGGTAGCGCCCCCGACCCGCTTGTTTGGAAGCGTTTCTCGCGCGGTGCGACTGCCCTGAATGCCAGCTTTTCGCACCATCCGGGATCTCGACTGGCCACTGACCGTCGTGACGATGGCCCTTTGTGCATTGGGCATTCTGCAGATTTATAGCGCGACGTTGAGCACCAAGTGGGAAGACGCCTGGTGGAAACAGATTGTCTGGGTGGCAACCGGACTGGTGATGATGTGGGTGGTCTCCATGTTCGATTACCATGCCCTGGTCGGCCGGTCCCTCTACTTGTACGCAGTTTGCCTTGTTCTGCTTGTGGCAACGCTGGTGCTCGGGAACAAGGTTTTCGGATCCACGCGCTGGATTGGTTATGGCAGTCTCAAACTGCAGACTTCGGAGTTCGTGAAGATTGTTCTCATTCTGCTGCTCGCGAAGTGTTTGACAGATTGGAAGGCCGATACTCTGGAGTGGAGCGACTTGTTGAAGCTGGGGGCGTTTGTGGGCGTACCGATGCTTCTGGTGATGAAAGAGCCGGATCTGGGTACCTCGCTAACGTATCTGCCGATCCTTGTTTCAGGTGTGCTGATGGCCGGTTTGCGCTGGAAGTACCTGCTGATTCTAGTTACCGCACTCGTAATCACATTACCGATTGGATATCATTTTCTTAAGCCGTATCAGAAAGATAGGCTGGTTAGCTTCATTTACCCGGATCGGGATCCGAAGGGTACGGGCTTCCAGGTGATTCAATCGAAGATCGCTGTTGGAAATGGCGGGATGTGGGGGCGAGGGGCCAAGGAGAGTTCGCAGACGCACCTCGGATTTCTCCCCGTGCCGCACACAGATTTTATCTTCTCCTCGTTTGCAGAAGAGCACGGCTTTATCGGGGTGGTGATTGCGCTGGTGCTTTACTTTCTGCTGATCATGCAGGTAGTTCAGAACGCGCAAACGGCGACGGATCGTGCGGGTCTGTACATCTGTATGGGCGTTGCGGCGCTGTTGCTTTTTCACGTATTAGTTAATGTAGGAATGGTAGTCGGTCGAATGCCGATTACCGGGATCCCCCTTCCGTTAATGAGTTCGGGGGGATCTAACACCTGGTCGGTATTCCTGATGCTGGGACTGGTGAACAGCGTCAGGTCGAAGCGATTTGTTTATTGAGGCGGCTTCCAAGTTGGAAGTCTGTTCGACAGATGAAGACGGTCGAACTGAGTAGGACAAGAGATTTCGGATTGCTGAAACGAGTTTGTTGATGTAGACAAAGTTTTCGCGAATGTTGTTGAGCAAGTCTCCGTTCGCAACTATAAGTTGATTTCGCGTTCGTCCTGCAGCTTGGATGACGCCGCAGATCAGCAGCCCGCACCAGCGGGCTCGTCCGAAGTTAAATGAACTCTCATCGTCGGCCATAAGAATGGAGTTCGCCCGGTAAATGACCGGTGCGAAGGCGGTGATTCATGAGTAAAGAACTGGTGATTGGATCCAATCGCCACGAGACGAAAGTCGCGGTCCTTGAAGAGGACCAGCTGACAGAGATCTATTTTCAGCGCGCTAACGAGTATTCGCTCGCCGGTAGCATACACAAGGGTCGAGTGACTCGCGTCCTGCCTGGAATGCAGTCCGCGTTTGTGGATCTGGGACTGGAGCGCGACACCTTCCTTTATGTGTCGGATTTCTTTGAGGAAAACGAAGACATCGACACAGTTACTGAGGAAAAAGGCAGCGGCCGCAGCAATGATCGCGGTGAGAGACGAGACCGCGGAACAGGAAATCGTGGGTCTGAGCGTTCGGCTTCAGAATGGAGTCCCGCGGAGGGGGCACCAGTGATTGTGCCGGAAGTGGCTGCACCCGTTGCAGTGATTCAACTGCTGACGCCGTTGAATGTTCAAGAGCCGATTGAAGAAGTTGTGGTCGTGACGACGGCTCCTGCCCCCTCCGTAGAGCCTGCGGAATCGAAGCCGGGAGATCGGCCTGACGGAGACAAAGGTTTTCGCGGTGGCGATCGCGGAGGCGACCGAAGAGGACGTCGTTCACGCCGGCGACGTTCACGAGGAGGAGGCTTCCCGGACAACAAGTACGCGCAGCCAGGGGCGGCATCGAGCGAGACCGCGGCGCGCCAACCCCTTTCGACCGGAACGCCAGCGAGTGTCGAAGAAGAGGAGGTCGATGCGGAAGCGCTCGATGTCATCATTCTGCCCGGTGAGTCGTTAGCCAAGTATCGACGTTTGTCCGCTGAACCAGAACCGGAACATGAGGCGGCGGCAGAGGCCGAAGCGGCGGCTGAATCCGAGACGACTCCGTCCCATGTTTCACCATCTGAGAACAGGGAGGGGGCAGAGCGTTCTGAAGGCGCAGAGAGCGCTCAGAGCGAGGCCGAGGAAAGGGCAGAGATTGCCGAGCGTGCAGAGGAACTGGAACTCGCCGACAAGGTCCTCGGCCACCATCCCGAGGACGAACAGCCCGAAGAAGAGGACGAGAAGATTGCCGCGGTAGAGGCGGATGTGCCTTCGTCGCCGTTTGTGGTGGACGATGTACACGCGGATGAGGTGGATGCAGATGATTCGGGGGCTGCGGAAGCGGGTGAGCCGGAGGCGGGTGAGATCAGGCAGGCTGAATTTCGATCTGAAGCTCCTGTTGAAGCGCTCCGGCATCCGTTGGTTTATGTTTTCGAGGAGCAGGAGTCTCTAGAGGAAGATCGCCCTACGTTTGCGTTTCGCGAGCGTATAGACGAGTCGACTTCGTCTCACGCGGTTGTGGAATTTCCGGGTGAAGTTCCTGAAGAAGAGGGGCTATCGGGCAGCGAGCTTACCGAAGAGGAGATCCTGGCGGGGCGAGTTGGGTCCGGCGAGGAAGATTTTGAGGGCGCCGATCTCGAAGACTCACCGGAGACGAGCTTTCCTGGTGATGGTAGGGATGTAGGCGAGGCGCGTCCACAGGAGGCGTCTTCGACGGCGCGAACCGGGGTTGGTCGTGAACCGAACGAACAGTATCAGCAGCGATCCTCCCGGCGGATGAGAAGGCGTCGAGGCGGGAACCGATTTTCGCAACAGAATGCCGGAGACTCAGCGGCTGCCGCGCCCCCGATTTCTGGCGGCCTTGGCACTGCGATGGCGGTGCAGCCTGAGGTGCGAAGCGAGTCCCCCCGGCAGGTGAGCGACGAGCGTCCGGCGGAGCGGCCCGAGCGGGTCATGCCTTCGATTTCAGAGCTGCTGAAGCCCGGTCAGGAGATTATCGTCCAGATTGCAAAAGAGCCGCTCGGTCAGAAAGGGGCTCGCATTACTTCGCATATCGCGCTGCCTGGACGGTATGTGGTGTTTATGCCAAGTGTGGGCCATCTGGGTGTTTCCCGCAAGATCGCCAGCGACGAAGAGCGGCAGCGTTTGAAGCGGATCCTGCAGGCTCATCGTCCTGGCGCCACGGGTGGCTTCATCGTCCGAACAGCGGGCGAGGGAATCCCTGAAGCCGAGATCGCGGCGGACATGGAGTTCCTTTATAAGCTGTGGACGGACATTCGCCAGAAAGCGGAAAAGAAACCGGCGCCCGCTCTGTTGCATTACGATCTCGACATTGTTCAGCGCATCCTCCGCGACCAGGTGACCGAAGAGTTCAAGGCCATTTGGGTGGACAGCGAAGAGATGTACGAGCACGTCCTCAGCTTCACGCAGCGGTTTCAGCCGACGCTGGTGAGCCGGGTAAAAATGTATACGCGTTCAGCTCCGATCTTCGACGCTTTCGGGATCACGCAGGAGTTGGAGAAAGCGTTGCGTCCCAAGGTTTGGCTGAAGTCCGGCGGCTATATCGTCATCAACCAGACTGAGGCGTTAGTTGCGATTGACATCAATACGGGTAAGTATGTCGGTAAGTCGAATCGCCTGGAAGATACGATCGCCAAGACTAACATCGAGGCGGTGAAAGAGATCGTTCGACAGATTCGTTTGCGTGATCTGGGCGGCATTATTGTTGTCGATTTTATCGACATGGATGAGCGCAAGAATCGTCAGCGAGTGATGCAGACGCTGGAAGAGGCGATGGAAGCCGACAAAGCGCCTTACAAGATTCTTCAGTTCAATGACTTCGGCTTAGTTGCGATTACCCGCAAGCGGGTCAAACAGAGTCTGGAGCGTACCCTGTGCGCGCCGTGCCCATACTGCGAGGGCGCGGGGTATGTGAAGAGCGTTCAAACGATAATCAGTGAGATTCTGGTGGAAGCGCAAAAGATCGCGAAGGCGATTGAGGGTAAGGACGTGATGCTGCGCGTTCATCCGGATGTCGCCAAGGTGCTGAAGGCCAACGACAACAAATATCTGGAAGAGTTGGAAGAGATTCTGAGGCGTCCGGTTCTAGTGAAGAGCGACCCGGCATTGCATCACGAGAAGTTCGATCTTGGGTAAGTAGATTCCGGCTGTTGCGGCATCCGGGGCCGGCGTTCGAAGCGTCGGCCCGGATGTTACACTGAAGACGTTTTGGTTGTACAGTAGTCTCCCTGAATGCTGCGTCCGCAGCGATTTATTAACCGGAGAGATGGCCGAGTGGTTGAAGGCGCACGCTTGGAAAGCGTGTTTAGGGGAAACTCTAACGTGGGTTCGAATCCCACTCTCTCCGCCAGTCTAAGAATCTTCAGGCAGTTTGCATTGCGGCGTGGTTGCGCGGCTCGATCGATTCGCGGGGCTTCTGCTGGGATTGGATGAAGGCCAGCAGATCCTTGTTGATAGTGTCCGCTTCCGTGGTGCACATGCCGTGCGGGAACCCGGGATAAACTTTGAGAGTGGCGTTTTTCACGATTTTTGCGGTGATCTCACCGGAAGCGTGGAACGGGACGATCTGATCGGCGTCTCCGTGCAGCACGAGCGTAGGTACGTCAATTTTTTTCAAGTCTTCAGTGAAGTCGGTTTCCGAAAATGCCGCGATGCAGTCGTAAAGGCCTTTGATGCCGCCTTGCAGTCCCTGCAATGTGAAGTTCTCGCGGACACCTTCGGAGATCTTCGCACC
Organism: uncultured Solirubrobacteraceae bacterium; assembly: GCA_964658695.1. Lineage (GTDB taxonomy): Bacteria > Acidobacteriota > Terriglobia > Bryobacterales > Bryobacteraceae > Bog-105. The sequence goes on from CBAAAA010000176.1 coordinate 8,768, forward strand.
TGGAAGGTTGTAGCCGTAGAAGGCGGTGCTGAAATCCTTGAAGTATTGGGGGCGGTCTTTGACCATTCCCTCGCGAATGCCGTTGAGCGCTTCGATGGGAACGCCATTGGGTCTGGTTGCGCTCTTCACCAGGATTGGAGGTACGGCGCTGATCAATACTGCCAGTGCAACCCGCCTCGATCCGTAGCGTCCGAGGTATCGAGCCACCTCTCCGCCGCCGGTTGAGTGGCCAACCATGACGGCATTCTTCAGATCCAGCGTGTCGAAGAGTTGAGCAAGGTCATCGGCGTAAGTA
>CBAAAA010000177.1:0-9017 GCA_964658695.1 uncultured Solirubrobacteraceae bacterium
GCCGTCATTGCCGCGTACACGGTGCGAAGCTCCGCACGCGCGGACTTAAGGCTCGCGTCAGGCGCTAAGCGGCCGAAGATGTCGGTCATGCGATGCTCGCGACCCTGCACCATTGTTGCCGAAAGATGGTGCGGGCTGGTGACTATGTTCGCGATTAGCTCCGTTTCGGCCGGATAGGGCACAGATGGCTCCAAGACTCCGACGACGGTTGCTGAACGGGTTTCCATCATGCTCCCCAGCCGGATGGCCTTTCCAATCACGTTCGGATCGGAATGCAGCACAGTCGCCCAGAACTTGTACGTCAACACGACTGCCCCGGCAGCGCTCGGCCCATCGTCACGCTCGTCGAGCAGGCGACCCAGGACGGGCTTCAGCCCCATCACTTCGAAATAGGCTCCGTCAACCACTCCCGCGTGGATTTCACGTCGCTCGCCGAAACCCTCCGCCGAAAAGTCGTTGGTCGAAAACGTGCCAAGTTTGCTGATGCTCTTCAAGTGCGCGCCTATGTCGTTGATCTCGGGAATTGAGAACGTAGCATTGCTCACTTGCAGACCGGGCGCGCTCTGCTGGATGTAAATCAATCGATCTTCGTCGCGATTCATCAGTGGACGCAACAGCACGCCGCGCACAACGCTGAAGATGGCGGTGTTCATGCCGATACCGAGCGCCAGGGTCAGGGCCACCGTGGCCCACAGGGAAGGGGTCCGCCTAAGTGAGCGGAATGCAACCCTTAGGTCACCCAACAACGCGCCTGCATAGCTGAGCGCATAGCTGGTGCTTGCCGCTCGTTCTGGACGGTCGATCACGGAGGTCCTCACTTTGTCTTCTGTCGCCGGCTTGGCCAGCCGTCGGATCGCAGAAGCTGAACTTGACCCAAAATACCAATCACCCATAGTGCAAACTGATGGCCACTGCTAGTGAATACGCAGATCACCGCAGATCGAATGGAGTGGCTCATGTCTTCTCGTCCTCGCGTCGTCGCCGATGTTCAGTTGCGGCACTGCTCTTCCCAAAAGCGAACAATCGAGAACTATCGTGAAGGGAAAAAAGTTCTAAGAAGCCGCGAGAGCCTGAACGAGTCAACGCCGGGAAGAAACCTCTGTTCGGCAGAGCCAATGCGACAACGTCAAATGCGGGTCCAAAATTCCTCTATCCTGTACAGATAGGAGAAACTCGTGACCCGCCTTGTGCTCTGCTTCTGTCTAACCCTCAGCCTTCAGGCCGCCACCTCTCTTTTTCAGGACCAATCGAGCAACGCATGGACGCCGGTGCGCGGCTCGGTGACCACCGACGATTCGGTGCTGCACGACAACCGTGCGTCGCTGCGCACTGAGCCAAGTCCAGGCAGTGTGAGCGCAATCGCGCGTTCGAGTGCGATCCGGTTGAAGGTCGGCCAGACTTACAAGATCAGCGGTTGGGTGCGAACGGAAAATCTTTCGGCGACAGATCTCGATCGCTCACCGATCGCCTCTGGTGCGGCGCTTACGATGGAGTCGATGCCGTTTGACGTGCACTCGCCATCAGTAGGCGGCACACACGATTGGACGAGGCTCTCGCTACAGTTCGTTGCAACGCAGCCTGAGGATCACATACTTATTACAGCTGGGGCCGGCGGTGAACTTCAGGGCAAGGCCTGGTTCGAAGGCGTCACCATTGATGAGGCCTCAGCTGATGCGAACTGGCCGTCAGCAGCAGCTGTGCGCACGTTCGGCCCGGCATACCGCTATCCGGCGGCCGGCTGGATTTACCTGCATGTCGAAGGGAAACCATACGAACGCGGATATCAACACGGCTACCTGATGGCCAAGGAGATCCCCGAATATCTGACTCGCTGCGCCATCGAACTGGCGGGCAAAGCGGAAGACCATAGTTGGGACGCATACCGCACCTCTGCTGACGCCCTCTTTCTGCGCGGGTTTGATCACGAAATTCTTGAAGAAATGAGGGGCATTGTGGATGGCGCGAATGCAGGCGGGGCCAAGTTTCTGGGACGCAACCTCGATTTGAAGGATATCGTCGTCGCGAATACCACTGTCGAACTGGGTGAGTTGCAGTGGGCTATGAAGGTGACGCCGACCGGTCTTGAAGGCATGCATTTCCATCCGCCGGATTACGCCGTCAAGCCGGGTCCGGGAATGGATCACTGCAGCGCTTTCGCCGCAACGGGGCCCGCTACACACGACGGCAAAATGGTAATCGGCCATGTTACCTGGTGGTCGCAGACGCTCTCCGAGCAGACGAACGTGATGCTGGACATAAAGCCGGAAAAAGGCCATCGCATGCTCATACAGAGCTACCCGGGAGGGATCGAGAGCGGAACCGACTGGTATCAGAATGATGCGGGCGTCGTGTTGACGGAGACGACGATTGAGCAGACTCCATTCAACGTCCACGGCACGCCCGTTGCTTACCGCGCGCGCATGGCGATTCAGTACGGAGGCAATATCGATGAAGTGGTGAAGCAGCTCAGCACCGGCAACAATGGCCTCTACACGAATGAGTGGCTCATTGGCGACGGAAAAAATGATGAGATCGCCATGTTCGAGCTGGGTACGAATCACACAAAACTGTGGCGCAGTTCAAAGAACGAATGGTTCGGCGGCACGCCAGGTTTCTACTGGGGCGACAACAACTCCAAGGACCTCCAGGTCAATCTGGAATACGCTCCCGACCCGCAGGGCGAACCCGGATACATTCCGTACGTACCGGGTAAACGCGATCTGGCGTGGATGGAGATGTACGAGACCTATCGCGGCCGCATCGACGAGCAGTTCGGATTCAAGGCCTTCGACAGTGCGCCGCTGGTGGCGTCAAGCACGATCGACGCAAAGATCGCCACATCGGACATGGCGAATCACATGCTGGTTTGGGCTGAGTTCGGACGTCCAAACGAAAGCATCACTCTGCCGCAAGACACGAATCACGGTATTTTCCCTGGAGGTTACTATCTTTTTGACGCCACACGGCCGGTTGCCGCCAACGCAGTTGCTCAACCGGAGAAGGCCGAATCGAAGACGCCCAAAGCCGAGCCTGTCTCGTGGAAGGACAAGGCTAGCCAGCTCTGGACGGGCTGGTTGCTGCCCGCCTCCGATGCGGATATCTGGTTCGTCGCTGGTTCAGCAGCGTATCACCGTCTGTTGAAATCACCGGATGTGAACGAGGCGATGAACGCCCAGAAGATTCGCTATCGGGGGCTGAAGTTGTCTGCTGACGACCCATCGAACCGGTTCCGATTACAGCAAGCCGCCGGCACGTTATTCCTTGATTCGCTGCGCAGAAAAGTGGGCGATGACGTGTTTTTGAAGTTGATGAACAGCTACTATGCGGCGAACACTACCAAAACCGTAACGGCGCAGTCTTTCCTCAATGCCGCGGGAGTGAAGTATGAAGTCCCCGATCCAGGCGATGGACCTGCCTACCTTCCAGCTGATATGACCCGAAGACTCTCATCGGCCGTGATCGTTTACGGAACGGCGCGTGAAGCTGGCACGAACCGCTACGTGGCTGAGCAACTGCAAATGCGTTATCGCGATCGCAGCCAGCAAAATGTGCCGATATACAAAGACTTCGAAACGAACGAAGGCTTGCTATCCAGCAGGGACGTGGTTTTTATCGGGCGGCCTGAGGACAACTCCGCCCTGGCTGCGTGGACTGAGAAGATCGGCCTTGATTATCAGGGCGCAGTGTTCAAAGTAGGTGGGAAGACGTATTCATCCGAGCGCGACGCCCTGGTCTATGCCGCGAGGAATCCCGCCGAAGCGACTCACATGGTGCTGATTTACGCCGGCAATTCGCCGCTCGAAACAGCGCGCTCCCTGGAAGCCACCGGCGACAAAGCAACCATCATTCTCAACGAAGGCAAACCGGCACAAGACGAAGCCGGGCAAGGACGGGAGGAATGAGGGAGTGACTGTGGCTAGCTTCGAAAAAACTACTTTTCAGAGGCAATCTCGTGAGATTCTTACCAGCTGATACCGCCGTGACTGGTTCGTTCGGCCGCCGCAGTTTTCGTAGGGATCCAGCCGCGGCGAGGCGCTAAGTATCGCGGAATTTTTGTTCAGGGCTATAATGGGCGTCCGGCGGACACCTGTGGTCAGCTGAATTAAGTTCGATGACAAAGCGCGCCATGAATACTCCGCCGGTCGGTGCTCAAGCCTCAATTTCACTCACCGACTCGGAGTTGACGTCCGTGCGTCAGTGGACAAGGGAAGCCCACCGTCCCGGATTTTTCTGGGAGTGAGTTATTCGCCTAACTCACCACAACTGTTTGTAAGCAATGCCAGGGCTAAACACAACCCCCTCCCGCATCGGCGCAAGTAAGATCGTGTTCGGACGACGGCTGTTCCTTTGGCTTCTTGTCAGTTGCGCCCTGTTGTCTTGCCACGCTTTAGTGGTCGTACGCTTCGGTCCAGCCCAACCTCAATACTCGGCTTACATCCTCTTTGTCGAAGGAGTGGTCTGTCTTCTCTCCTGTCTGAGCGCAGTCGGTCGCTCCTGCGCGGCGGGGAGGTATTTCTGGAGGCTGGTGTCGCTTGGGTGCGTTCTCTGGCTGGTTGCGCAAGCCTCTTCAGTGCTGGCTTTTCCAGACGTTCTGAACGATCTTCTCTTCGTGTTTTCGACTCTGCCGCTTAGCATGACGCTCTTTATTGAGCCCGATCATGAACCGGCCTGGTTCGACCCCCTTCACTGGGCGGATCTGGCGCAAACGGTCCTGCTTTGGATAACTCTTTACGTATACTTCACCCCGCGAGGGGTCACGCCAACCATGTACGGTCCGCTCTGGAACCGGAGCCTGGTCATCGACGGCACACTGATCTCTTTGTTCATCCTGCGCGGCACTTTGACCAGGTCGGCGACGATTCGCTCCTTGTTCCTCTCCTTCTCGATCTACTGTGTCGCTATGGGTACAGCAGATGTATACGCAAGCATTCAGCCAATCCCCCGCAGTGGCGATTGGTTTGATCTTGTGTGGGGAGCCGTTCTCCTGGTCGCCTTGCTCATCGCGGCGGCATGGGACGGGAGAGAAAATGAGACGCAAGCTGTAGCGCCGGCGAGAGATTCGCAGACCGTCTTCCAGGAACTCTTCCCACTGCTGTATCCGGCGATCATTATGTCGCTGCTGGGCCGTCTCGCGCACGATTATCCGAGTGCGGCCGCGATCATCGGAGTGTGCGCCTTCGCCTGCTTCAGCTGCCGTCTTCTGATTACCCAAAGGCGACTGAGAAAGGGGGAAGCCGGACTGCTCAAAGCAAAGCGTGAAGCAGAGCTGGCGAACCGCGCCAAGAGCGAGTTTCTGGCGAACATGAGCCATGAGATTCGCACACCGATGAACGGTCTGTTGGGAATGACGAACTTCCTCCTTGATACCTCGTTATCGAAGGAGCAAAAGAACTACGTCGAAATCATCCGCCACTCAGGGGATCTCCTGATGGCGATTCTGAACGACGTTCTCGACTTCTCGAAGATTGAAGCGGGGAAGCTGGACATCGAGCGGGTAGCGTTTCATCTCCCGAGCGTTATTCGGGAGTGTGGTGCGTTGATGACGGAACCAGTTCAGAAAAAAGCGCTGGTGTTCCGCGAACATCTGACACCCGGGGTGCCCGAGCATGTGTACGGTGATCCAACGCGGTTGCGTCAGGTTCTCCTGAACCTTTTAACAAACGCGGTCAAATTCACCGAGCACGGCAGCGTTGATCTGAGGCTTAGTTCTTCTCCGCTTTCTGATGGGAGGGTCACCCTGCGGTTCGATGTCATCGACTCGGGGATCGGAATGACAGCGGCGACGATTGAGCGGCTCTTTAGCAGCTTCACGCAAGCGGACTCGTCGACCACACGGCGTTACGGGGGTTCCGGACTGGGCCTCTCCATTGCGCGCCAGCTGGTGGGCCTGATGAATGGAACGGTTTCCGTACAGAGCGAACTCGGCAAAGGGAGTTGTTTCACCATCGTTTTACCCTTGGAGGTCTGCACAGTCGAAAGTTTGCCGTCGCTGCGCATGACCGGCGCTGGCGACGCCGGGGACGGGCCGGAGTCTGTGGGGAAGACCGGCCAGGACCCTTGGCTCGTACTGGTGGCTGAGGATAATCTGGTAAATCAGAAAGTAGTCATGCGGCTATTGCAGAAATACAACTGCAGCGTGGATCTTGCTCCTAACGGCAGGGAAGCGGTCCATATGGTTCAGCAGAAGCAATACGATTTGATTCTGATGGACTGCCAGATGCCTGAACTCGACGGCTTCGAAGCGACCGCCGCGATCCGCCTGCTGCAGGCCGGCACGCGTCAGCAGACGCCGATCGTTGCGCTCACGGCCAATGCTTTTGCGGAGGACAAGGCTCGCTGCCTCGCCGTCGGGATGAACGACTACATAACGAAGCCAATTACGAAGATGCGCCTGGAAGAGGCCCTGACACGTTGGCTGAAGCCGCAGTTAGCTGAGGTTTAGACCCACTCACTCTGAGTTGCTGAGAATGGCTGGACTTAGTGATCCGCGACGAGGGTGTCGTGCAAGCGGCGGTCCCTATTGTGCTCTTGAGGTGTTCCGCTTGTCAGGCGCGCGGTCAGCGCACGGAGAATGGAAGCACTCTCGAGAAGGTAACACGATAGCAATGACGTGCAGAGCGCCTGCATCGACGCGGTGAACACGGTAATCTCAGCTATGTACGACCACCTCGGTGGATTCGAAAGCACCCACATCTTCGGAAGCGGAAAAGACATTCTTGGAACCACCAGGCACATAGAGTTTTGGCAGCAGGATTTGTCCCTGCTATTGCAAGCCGGGATTTCGAGACTTCGCTACTCCATCCCATGGCACAGAATTGAACCCAGACCAGCTGAATTCGACTGGAGTTGGATTGACGGCCCAATGGAATTTATGCGGCATAACGGTATGCAGCCCATTGTCGATCCGCTCCATCACACGTCGTTTCCGGTCTGGCTATCCGATGGGTTTCTCAATCCTGAATTTCCCGGTCTGTACGAGCGCTTCATAGATCGAATATCGGATCGATATGGCTGGGTCACGCAGTACACCGTCGTAAACGAGCCATTGGCAACGACTCTTTTTTGCTCTCTCACCGGCATGTGGTACCCGCATCTTGCTTCGGAACGGAATTTCGTTGCGATGAGCCTGCAAGTCGCGCGCTGCATGTGTCAATGCATTGGCCTCTTGAAGCGCAAGAACAAAGAAGCACAGATCGTGCACGTCGGAACTTGTGAGCATCATCTTGCAATTGACAACTTGTCAGCCCCCTGGGTGAGCCATGCAAACGAACGTCGTTTCCTGATGCTGGACCTGATCCTTGGCCGCCTGGACGCAAACCATCCTCTGCGCAGCTATTTGAAGCTCCATGGCGCCGCTAATGACGACCTTGCCTGGTTCCTCGACCACCAGGAATCGATCGATATTCTTGGTTTAGATTATTACCTCCATTCAGAGATGGAGTGGTTCTGGTGCGAAGAAAAGCAACGGCCGGATATACATCCCCTTTGCCAGCATCCACTGGGGTTCGCGGCCGTTGCCGAGCAGTATATGGACCGCTATCAAACGCCGGCAATGCTGACCGAAACTAACTTACGCGGAACCGTGCCGGAGCGAATTACGTGGCTGAAATTTATGGAGGAACAATGTGAAAAGCTGTTTCTCTCGGGCCGTGATCTGCGGGGCTTCTGCTGGTATCCATCGATCGACACGACGGACTGGTCCAACGCATGCACGAAGTGTACAGAAATCGTCGATCCGCAAGGAATCTGGACGCTCGACAGCGAGCGGGTGATCCGGCACGAGTCTGAACTGTCGCGGATATACGGAGCCTTGGCTCGTCGTGAGATTACGTCGAAGGACATTCCCGCACACGCCTTCGATCCGGAATTAGAGAACCGTCTGCGATCCTACTTCCCGCTGATGAGCTGGAGGTCGGACGCGCTTACCGTTCCAGGCCTCACGGGTTCATCAGTTGGATCACCCAACCATCCGGATTGATCGTACTTCTACGAACACTTCAGCCAGTCGGAACGAAACGGAGGAGAGCTATTGATCTCGCTTCATACGATCAATGAGCGCTCACAATGTAATACTTAGTTCTTGTTCCGGTTATGAGGATCGTTGCGACGAAGACATTGCCGGTTCAACGGGCGGGGCGCTGATCCTGGATCCGCTCTATTAGACCACCATCCTGCTTACACTAATGTCTCGCGCCGGTGCACAGCAAGGAGCAAAGCTCGAAAGCGGAAAGAGCGTAATTGCTGCCTGCACTAAGAATGTAACTGACCCTATGAAGAACGCGGCTCGTTCTTCGATGTATGAGCTTACGCTCCAATGTGTCTGTTTTCCGCTTGCACTTATCCTGTTCAGCGCGACCCTGCGCTCGGAGCCGATTCCAGTACGTCACCCTCAAGGCTCGGCGCATGGATACCTCGCGTTGAAAACGCTTAGTGGTACTCGCATTGCCACTGGTGATGTTACTCAGATCGTTCATCGCGATCGCGTTACTTCGCACCTGATCTTCCGTTTTCGTGATGGGTCAATTTACGAGGACACCACTGTGTTTTCCCAGCTTGGCAACTTCCGTCTCATTAGCGACCATCTCATTCAGCGCGGTTTCTCCTTTCCCAGACCCATAAATATCCTCATCGATGCCTTGACTGGGCAGATCACCTCTCGTAGCAAAGACGGGGCAGTCCGGCACGATCGCCTCGAACTTCCGTCCGACGTGTCGAACGGCCTTCCTCCCAATCTGCTGATGAACATCCTTCCGTCCGCTCCTGAAACCAAACTCTCTTTCGTGGCGCCCACCGAAAAGCCACGACTGATTACAGTCTCCATAAAGCCCGCCGGTGACGTCTCATTTACCATCGGCGATTTTAGACGGAAAGCCATCGACTACGTTCTCCACGTCGAGTTGGGCGGAGTCACCGGACTTATTGCCCCTCTGATAGGTAAGCAGCCGGACGATTATCACATCTGGATCTTCCCCGGTCCTTCACCGGCGTTTATTCGCGAAGAAGGCCCGCTGTACGAG
>CBAAAA010000178.1:0-8988 GCA_964658695.1 uncultured Solirubrobacteraceae bacterium
CTGCAGCTGGAGCGTGAGATCGATCAGGCCAATGATCAACTGGAGCCGCTGCAATCGTTCGTCCTGCCAGGTGGCAGCCGTCTCGATGCCGACCTCCACATCTGCCGTACCGTGTGCCGCCGCGCGGAGCGAATGTTGGTAACGCTTGCCCGTGCGCAAGAGGTTCCACCCGAGACCGTGAAGTACCTCAACCGTCTGAGCGACGCCTTCTTCGTATGGGGACGCTGGGTCAACCACGTCGTCGGCGCACCCGAAGCCTTGTGGCAACCCAACGCAGCCGCCAGCGGACTCACCGGAGCTTGACCTCACTCTTATGAACTCCGGCGTGGAAACCAAAAGCACCGGGCACTGGTCTGCGCTCACCGCCGGTTTTCTCGGCTGGACACTCGACGCTTTCGACTTCTTTCTCGTCGTCTTCTGTCTTACCGCCATCGGCAAGGACTTCCATCAGACGGACAAGGCAGTCGCTCTCTCCATCACCTTAACCCTCGCCTTTCGGCCGGTGGGCGCATTCCTGTTCGGGCTCATGGCCGATCGTTATGGCCGGCGCTTGCCGCTCATGATCGATCTCGTCTTCTACTCTGTCATCGAAGTGGCAACCGGCTTCGCCCCCAACTTCACAACTTTCCTGATCCTGAGGGCACTCTTCGGCATCGGCATGGGCGGCGAATGGGGCGTCGGGGCTTCCCTCGCCATGGAAAAGGTGCCGCACAAATGGCGCGGTCTGCTCTCGGGCGTGCTGCAGCAAGGCTACGCTCTCGGCAATCTCCTTGCGGCTCTCTGCTATCGCTTCCTGTTCGACCGTTGGGGCTGGCGGCCGATGTTCTTCCTGGGCGGCATCCCGGCCCTGCTCGCCCTCTTCGTCCGCATGAATGTCAAAGAATCCGAGGTCTGGCAGAAGAGCAAGAAAGAAAGCTGGAGCCAGCTGCGCGGCAACATCCTCTCTCACTGGAAGCTCTTTCTCTACATGACGGTCCTGATGGCCGGAATGAATTTCGCTTCCCACGGAACCCAGGACATGTACCCGACCTTCCTGCAGCGCTTCTGGAAGCTCGGCGCAACTGTTCGCTCCAACATCTCAGCGATCTCCATGATCGGAGCCATCGCCGGAGGCATCACCGTAGGATTGATCTCCGACAAACTGGGCCGCCGCAGGGCGATTGTGACATCACTCCTGCTAGCCGTCCTGATCATCCCCATCTGGGCCTACGCCCCACAAGTGTGGCTCTTGGTGATCGGAGCCTTCTTAATGCAGTTCTTCGTACAAGGAGCCTGGGGAGTCATTCCGGCCCATCTTAGTGAACTCTCACCCAACGAAATCCGCGGCTTCCTTCCCGGCTTCTCCTACCAGTGCGGAGTCCTGCTGGCCGGAACGGTCGTCTACCTCGAACCCGCCCTGGCTGAGCACATGAACTACGCCACCGCAATGTCCGTCATCGCCGGCGTGATTTTCCTATCCACAGCCCTGATCGCCGGCCTGGGAACAGAGCGCAAAGGCCTCGACTTCCAGCAAACATCGTCCAGTTGATATTTGTGGTTCATCTTGTGCCGTTTCCGTCTCAAATCGTACTTCGATGCGGACGTTTCTGGGCGCACGAACAGACGAATCAGGCGTTCTGAAAGAACCCACCGGTCGCCCGACTCGGAAATGCGGCCAACGGATGCTTCAACCGACACATCTTGTTTTCTTCTTTCTGCCCGATTTCTCTGGGCTCCCGGAAGCGAGCGGCGCCTGCTCCCAACCGCGAGAGGCCTTTCTTTGGCGGACCGGAAGACTTTGCCGCTCATCTCAGAGAATCAGGGCGATGCCCCGACTTTTCGCGCCGAGTCACTCCCGAATAAGGCTAATGACTATGCGGGATCTCTTTGCAACGACGCCTTGAGGAACCCTCGACAGACCCTGATTGGGTGGTTTGCCGTCTGGAACGTCAAGGCTGTCGGAGTGATCGACTTTCTCGAATCAGTCTAAGACGGCGATCAGAAGGGCTCGCGCGATGAGCCGGATTCGCGAAGGTTCCCGTCTGAGCTAACTTTCTGGCCATTACAGCAGCTTCAACTCATCGGGGAAATCTCGACGACTTCGACCGCATTGGACGCAGGAAACTCAATCTGAATACCGCGCTTCCAGTCTTCCTGCGAAAATATACCCAGATCTTTCCCATTCATCACTGATCGCACTTTGAATCTGCCTTGCGGCATCAACGGAAGCTCAATGAGCGCACCGCTCTCGCTTCCTTCATTGCGAAACAGCGCCATCAATCCGTGCCCGTTATGATCCAGGCGGGCAAAGCCGTCCCACTTTGCCGGTGATGGCTGAAGCCAACTGCCCAGGGGAAAAAAGCTCTCGCTGATTCGAGTGCCGGCTCTCAGCTTTTTGAACCACAGAATTTTGTCGTGATACCACTGCTGATCGGCCGCTGTCAGCTTTCGAAGATCGCCCAACAGGACTGGCGCCGAACCAATTTCGGTGGCAAAACTCTCCTGAATGGTAGGAAGTTCGGCATGAATGTTGCCTATCAGCATGCTCTCCACAGGCATTGACGTGGCGCGCTGGTACAAAAGTGTTCGCGCCTGCAGTGGTCCTGCTGAACCAGGATGATTGTCGTCCACGTTGCTCATCCAATCCAGGTCACCTGCCGCCAGCAGCCCCGCATCGATAATGTGTTTCTGGCCCCACAATTCAAACGTCAAATCCAGCAGCACGTCTGGGTGTTTCGCATAGACCTGCGCGGTGATCGCGTCGATCCCCTCATAGATTCGGTTTAAAGACTCCGCCCAGTCTTTGTGGTCATGCCCCTTTGCCCAGCACCCCGGCGCTTCTCCATAAGCGTTGAAAATGGTCGTCAGATCCAGCTTCACGTAGGCCAGATGAAATTGTTCAATCGCCTGGTTGATCCGGTCGGCCGCCGAGTCGCGAAACGGCGTGGCCAGGCACATCACCGGCGCCTGACCGGCCATGGTGCCTGTTGTTTTCTGTTTGTTTTCCTGGTCCAGCGCTCCCCACTCGGGATGATGTTGAAAGTCTGCTGATGATGGCCCAATGGCAGCCACCGGAATCCACAATCCCAGCCGCATGCCCTTTGCTTCTATGGCGTCCTGAATAGGTCTTAAACCTGACGGAAAGGATGTCATGTTCACGCCGTTCTCGCCGTAGGTCCGCTGCCAGCCATCGTCAATGGTGAAAATGTCCATGCCCATGTTGCCCGCAATATCCACCAGTTTCAGAATCAAGTCTTGTGACACATTGCGCTCAAACGGCTCCCAGGTGTTGTAGATCCAGGGTGCGCCGTGGGCGTCCACGCGGCGCACGAGTGCCGTTGCCATGTAGGACGGAATCACCCATTTCGGATCGCGAAAACCATCGCCCTTCTTGTAGGCGATGAAAGATACCGCAGCCGTTCTGAATGCCTCGCCCGCCGCCAGCGTCCGTTCGAAAGGCATCAGATCTGTGTCGTACATGGCCCTCACGCCCACATGTTCGGTATCGTGCCAGCCATTGATTTCGGTGCGCTTCATGTAACCGGGAACTTCGCTGACAATCGCAAATCCGGCTCCGGTCCGGCCGTTGGACACCAGCAAGGCGGCGTCTTCTGAACGACCGGTGTAGAAGATCTCGCGCGGAAGCGCGCCATACTGCGCATTCAGAATCGTCTCATTTTCCGGACCCACGCTTGGCCCAATGCCTTCCACATCCAGATGGGAAATGCGCAGCGGCATGGATCCAGTGTTCTTGATCAGGAGATTCTTGCGAATAGCCGGATGTCCGGCATAAACGCGATAGACAACAGCAACATCAAGGGGCGCATGCTGCGCACGCAGTCGCACCGTCAGCGTTTTAACATCTCCCTTCGCAACCTCATCCACTCCGAGCAGATTGAACTCTGAACTGTATCCGCTATAGCCGAGCCCTTCGCATTGAAAGGAAAACTCGGGAGAAATCTCTTTGGGAATGTTGTTCGGGTGAATGAACTCTGTATGTGTTCTTAAATCGGAAAGCCGCTCGGTGAACAGCCCGGAACTGCCGTACACCAGCGTCCGTTCCATTTCGTCGTTGCCGATGGTCCATTTGTGGCCGGTCGCCTGACTGGCCAACGGCAGCATCAGGCCGAGGGCCATCCCAAATAAGGTTTTCATTCTGTCTCCGCTATGCTCTTGTTTTCTTATATGCAATTCCCGTGGATTCACGCACAATCATTTCCGGGTCAATCATCACCTGTGCGCGCTGCTCCCCCGCGGTTAGACCTCGGAAAATGGTTGCCGCAATTCGTTCCCGCGGTATGTTGATGGTGGTCAACGAGGGAATGCTGAATTCGGCAATCTCAATGTTGTCGAATCCCGTAACCGATATCTCGCCCGGCACTGCAATATTCCGAGTGCGCAATTCCCTCACAACGCCTATCGCGAAAAGATCGTTCACGCACAGAATGGCCGTGGGCGCGAATCCGGAATCCAGCAGGCGCCGCGCCGCCTCCCGCCCCGCCGCAAAACCGCTGTGTTCCTCACCGGCAAGGTAGCGCTGCTGAATGCCGAACTTCTTCGTCGCAGCAATGAAGGCATCGCGCCGGTCTTCCGTTGGCCCCAGCTGCAGCGGATATCCGATGTAGGCCATGCGCCGGTGGCCCAGGTCATACAGATGCCGCACCAGCAGGTTCATGCCTTTGCCGTAATCGAAGTGAATGCCGGTCCGCTGCTTGCCGCGAATCGCCGAATCATAAAAGGCAATCGGAATATCCGCTTGTGCCAGTTGCTTCAATTCGGGGGCCACCTGTTCCGACACGATGATGGCCAGCCCGGCCACACGCCGGCCCACAAACATATCGATACAGGCGGCCAAACGCTCCGGCTGATAGTTTGTGTTTCCCACCAGAACCTCAAAACCCGCCTTATGCGCCTGTTCTTCCAGCAGGTGGAAAATTTCCACGAAGAATGGATTTTCAAGGTTCGAAACAATAACGCCCAGCGTATTGCTTTTGCCCGCCACAAGCTCCCGGGCCTGCAGATTGGGCCGGTAATTCATCTGTTCCAGCGCCGCCATCACACGCTTTCTTGTGGACGGCTTTACCGATTCAAATCCGTTCACCACGCGCGAAACAGTCGAGACCGACACCTTCGCCTTCGATGCAACATCTTCCAGCCGCAACGCTAAGCCTTCTCCGCCACTACCGCCGCGCTTTTGTCGGAGACGGCGTTCATCCATGCCGGATCGTCCGCGCTGAAGCGTCTGGAACCGGCCTCTCTTATTGCCGAATCCGGCGCCTTCTCAAGCGGCGTGTAGCGCGGATGATGGCTTTCCTTATACGGGTCGTTACTCTTCGCGTTGTAGCAGCAGCTCATGGACCGGCGCGGATTCTCGGACCTATTCTGGTCTGAACGATGCAACAGGTTGGAATGGAAAAAAAGCGCGTCGCCCGGTTCCATCTCCACGTGAACAAGCGGCATCCTTTTTGGAATCTCGGTTACCCGCTCCATGTCCGCTCCCGCCTGGTCGCCCTTGAGCACGTGCCTTGCTTCGCTGTCCGAAATGCAGCCCTTGGCCATGAACATCGCTCCTCCTTGCAAACGCTTTCAAAAATAGGCTATATTCCGGCCTGATGATTGTCAAGAGATTTCAGAATACAATTGACACGGCGATTTTTCTAAACCTATATTGCTATGAGAGCGTTTGCAATCCGCCCCGACTCCGCAACACCAATTGCTGTCGCCAATTCCGGAAACCAGACACCGGGCACAACTGACGTTTCTGGCGTATCGCGGAAACAACCTCTGCCTGGGCGGCGCAACCGGCCCGCTGAAAGATCCCAAGGCATTTCGGTCTCTTCTTCAATCCTTGCGCCGGGAAAATTGGGTGGTCTATGCCAAGCAAGCGATGGATGGTCCAGAGTCCGTCCCTCGTTATCTGGGTCGCTATACCCATCGCGTCGCCATCAGTAATCATCGCCTGGTTTCTTTGATCGGGAACAAGTCACCTTGCGTTGAAAGGACCATGCGCACGGCAACAAGCAGCGCCTTATGACACTCTCGGCTTCGGAGTTCTTGCGGCGCTACGTGCGGCATGTTCTTCCACACGGTTTCGTGCGCATTCGCCAGTTTGGATTCCTTGCCAATCGCCACCGTTCAGAGCATTGCTCTGATCCGACAGTTGCTGGCCTCCAAGCCACAATCGCAGGGACCACTCGTAACCGCTTCTTGCAAGGCGCGGTGGCCATGTCTCGCTGCGGCAGCTTGAGGCAGACTGGCCTCCGACTTACTTCCCGCAAGCTCTACTCACTATGCGAGCGACTCGATGCTTCCTAAAGCAGTCGCTCATCATTCACTGGATCCCGTGCTTATGAACTAGCGCCGGCGGCCCGGCCCCGAATGGCTTCAAGAGTGGCCGCGGTATTACTAAGTTGGATGAGGCGGATTATCTTGCCGTCGCGGAACTTGAAGTAATGCGCCAAAGGAGTATCGACGCGAACGCCCGAAGGCTGGACGCTTCCTTGATAGCGTCCGAAAGCCGCCACTGCGTCATCAGTTGCGAAGAACTCGGTCATTTCCAGATTATGATCGACACTCTGGCTTGCCAGAGCCGAGAAGTATTCGCCTACCTCCTTACGGGAGCGACGGATCCCGGCAGATTAAATCTCCGGTGGCGCTTCATATTCCCAACTGACATCGTCTGCCACGCTGGCGAGAATCGTTTCTATATCGCCGCGGCTAAACGCAGCGTAAGTTTCTCTAACCTTGTCGATGAGATCTGACATGAATCCCTCCAAGTCATACAATCACGACAACGCGATGGTGTCAACAACAAATCAAGCAGCCTGGATCAAGTAATCTGAGCACCGCAGTCCGCGCTGCAAGTCGCCCGGATTCATGACATGTTTGCCAAATGATGCTGGTGCGTGGAGTTATTTCAAGACGTTACTCGTTGGCATGATCCAGGACTTGGCATGAACCCGCGGCAGAAGGCTCTGCAGCGGATTTTCAAAAGCCTGGAGGGGGCGTAAAGCCACCGTTCTCTTTCGCGAGAAGGCCTGCCAGCCGGATTGACGTAGCGTCTTCAAGATATGGCCCGACAATCTGAATGCCAACAGGAAGCCCGCCGGTTGTCTTACCTGCTGGCGCAACGGTTGCTGGACAACCCGTTAGGGTCGCTACGCTCGCATACGCGCGCAATGCTTTCATATAAGGCACAGGCCCTTCCGACGTCTCCAGTGTTCGGCTGTCTTTCTCAGAATGATCATGAGCGAATGCAGGCACCGGAAGCTCTGGTAGGAGAAATGCATCCGTGTCTTGGAAATACTTCTGCCAAGCTGCGCGAAATGCCAGTCTGCGCAGGTTGTAGCGATGCCACGTCGCGAAATCGATGAGTGATGCGGCTGCGCGCTCATCCTTGTCACGGACAGTGAATTCCGCTCGTTGCGCCGCCTGCTCGGCGGCTGGCGCCATGCTGAAATTAAATGCATTCAGCATCACGAGGTAAGTGGAGAACATTTCTTGGAAGGAGAGGCCCGAAGGCCAGCCTGGTTGCAACCGTGCTCCAGCCTTCTCGAAAGCTCGCACTGCTGACTCCAACGCCGGCTTCATTTCGGAAGACACCGGCATCAACGGATCATTCAAGACATACCCAATCCGGAAATCGCGAAGGTTTTCGTGGCGTGCTTTGGGAAGCCTCCAGGAGTAGGCAACCGAGTCAGGTGACTCCGGGCCGCCGAGCACATTCATGGCCGCCTCAAGATCCTCTGCCGTGCGGGCGAGCGGACCGGCTACTGCCAACAACGTCGAGAACCCGGGATCAGCCAATACACCCCCAGGAGCCTGGCCGCGCAGACTCACAATGTCGAGTGTCGGCTTGTGACCGAAGATCCCACAACAGTGGGCGGGAGAGCGAATACTGCCCGCCAGGTCACTGCCAATCCCCAGAAATCCCAGGCCAGCGGCCAGCGCTGCCGCGGCGCCACCTGACGACCCCCCGGGTGTTCGAGTCAGGTCCCACGGATTATTCGTCGTGCCATAGATCGCATTGTATGTTTGCCCGTCTGTCAGTTGGAACGGCACATTGGTCGCACCGGCAATAATTGCCCCAGCGTCCATCAGTCGCTGCACAGCAGTTGAGTTTGTTGCGGCGTGCGTGTTCTTCAGTGCGGGATTGCCCCACGTGCAGGGCTTGCCTGCGACACCGAAGCTCTCCTTCACTACAACGGGTACTCCGGAGAACGGCCGCAAGCGCCATTCTCCGTGCGCTATGGCCTGGTCCACGCGCCGGGCACTGACCAAAGCCTCCTCGCGCATCTGGTAAACAAAGGCATTGAGTCTGGGTTCGAATCTATCGATCCTCTCGAATACTTGCTTTGTCAACTCGAGAGAGGATATTCGGCGATTACGAATAGCTGCCGCAGCATCAAGTGCGGAGCCAAACTTTACGTCTAATGTTGTTGATGCGCCACGCGCCAGCATCGGAACACTCAGGGAAATAGCCGTCCGTCGTGTCATCAAGCAGAGTGTACTCCTTGGGACTGCCTTCCCAGACCCAAGATTCATACCGGATCGCCGAGAAAGGTCCTGCGGGGCCTGGACTGCTAGTTCGGGACTGCAGGCGAGCCATATTGTCCGCTTGTGGCTTGTGGAAGTTTCGTAGGCGCGCAATATCCGATAGAACGTGAGTAACGGCGATGTGGCGATTAAACCACCCTCGCACGCGAGCGACCGTCTAGCTGCGGGCCAAAGTCTCTTCGCCGCTTTCCTGCAATTTGACTCAGACCGTTGTTCGCTAACCGGCCGCCTAAGACGCGCCGCCCCGAAGACGTCGTACATAACGCTTTCCGACGTCTTTTTGTGGAGCGAACAAGCGATGAACTACTCTTCTTGAATTTCGGCCGCAATGAACGGAAGATGAGGGATCAACACTGCTGAACGGCAGATGAATCAGTGCTTCTGTTTTATTAACGCGGCCGCCATCGCCGTCGCCGGCTTTGCGGCGGCGATTCGAAACTGTAAATCCGCTGT
>CBAAAA010000179.1:0-8947 GCA_964658695.1 uncultured Solirubrobacteraceae bacterium
TAACCACGCGCCACATGTCATTCAGCATGGATCCAAACTGCTTATCATCTTGTGCAAAGTGGAGTACGGCGTTACTGATGACCAAATCAAAAAAACTGTTGGGGTACTGCATCATTTCAATCGCGCCGGTGTGAAAATTTGTTGGTGGAAGATTAGGTGCGAGGGTTGCGGCGATGCCGCGTACGGAATCGATCGCATACGGATCCTGGTCTATGCCGAATACCTGATATCCTTCCCGCAGAAAATAGATCACATTACGTCCGGCTCCGCACCCGGCGTCAAGTATCCGCATATCAGGAGAGATCCGGCCCCGAAGAAGCTGATCGAAGAGGTAAATATCTATCGGGCCGAATTGTTGGGCGAGATCGGGCACGCTCTATCGATAACATGCAGAGGCAGACATGCGGCGGAGTAGGTCAAAAAAGGAGCAACTTGTCGATTCGGTGTCTGCCTATGACCGGATTGCAACCGAATTCCCGGTCTTGTCGGCGTTTCGTGGCGAATATTTGGCGAGCATTGAGGAGCTTGTGATTTCCGGGCTTCCGCCGGGCGCACATTCTTTGCTCGATGTCGGAGCCGGAGATGGAAGACGAGCGTCTCGCATTGCTGATGGTGTGGGAATTGAGAGGGTGATCTTATTAGAGCCAAGCCGTGAAATGCGAAAACAGTGGCCAACCGGGGCTCAAGGATGGGCGATACGCGCCGAAGAACTATTTCAGAAGGAAGATCAGTTCGACGTAATCACCTGTTTGTGGAATGTTCTTGGTCATATTTTTCCATTCGAGAAGCGCATTGAAGTTCTGCAAAATTGCGGCCGTCTGCTCTCTCCTGAAGGGTTGTTATTCGTAGACGTAAACCACCGGTACAACGCTCGCCAATATGGTCTCGTTACGACGGCCTTGCGAATGCTACGCGACCTTGTAAATCCGGGCCTCGAAAACGGTGATGTCACCGTACGTTGGGATGTGGCTGGCGCCACTTACGCAACGGCAGGACATGTATTCACGGATCGCGAGTTTCGCCGGATGGTTGACTCAGCGGGTTTAGCGATTGAGAACATCTTTACTGTCAGTTACTCGACCGGGAAGATCAGCTGGTCGAAGTTTGGTGGGAATCCACTTTATATTCTGCGGCGCGTTTAGTGAGGAGTTCTTCGCCGAGCGGAATGGATACTAACACATCCGCGATACGTTCCGACGCAGCGCCGTCGCCGTAGAGATTTTGCATCCCGACCAGAGATCGGCGGAAATCCGGGTCTAGTGCCTCTGCAACTCGCTGCAGGATGGCGGAGGGCACGGCTTCCACATTCAGAACGTTGCGTCCCTGCTCCCGGCCTCTCTGACGAATTCCGATGTTTACCGCGGGAACGCCGAAGGATGCCGCTTCCATGATTCCGCTGCTTGAATTGCCAAGCAGTATCGCCGCAGAGCGCAGCAGACTCCAATACGCGACTGGATTCAGATTGACGAACATTTGGGAGTTGCTGTGCGTTTCGACAAACGACGCTGTCCTGTGAATCAAGGAACGGCTTCCCGCATCCGCATTGGGATAACAGAACAGCAGCGGTTCGGAGAGCGACGTCAAAGCCGCAAAGAGCGCATCGGCTTCGCGGGTAGTGTCGTGCCCAATGGTGGCCGGATGATAGGCAACCACGATCGGAGGTCTCTTCAGATCAAGAGATAGCTGTTTCTCGAGTTCCTCGTAACTTAGCAGATCGCCGCGGCGGAGGTGATCGAGAGAGGGAGCTCCGACGCAATGAACGCGCCACTCCTCTTCCCCCATGGCGATGACGCGCCTTCGCGCCAGTTGTGTCGAAGTAAAGTGAATGTGGCTCAGCTTCGTCAGGGCGTTGCGAACGGCATCGTCGATGGCTCCCTCACTTACTTCACCGCCCTCTATGTGCACGATAGGAATGCGAAGCGCGAGTGCAACTGAGGCGGGCGCCAGCATTTCATAGCGGTCGGCAATTAACAGCAGCAGATCCGGCCGCATGTGGCCAAGACAGTCTGCGAGGCTCAGTGTGGCGACGCCGATAGTTTTCGCCATCCCGACGTCACTATCGGAGCTCAGCAGGCACTCTATCTTTGCAGCAAGCGGAAAACCATCGCGTTCAATTTCGGCAACTGTCGAGCCAAACTCCGGAGAGAGGTGCGGTCCTAGCGCGATGAGTCGAACATCCAGCGACGGATGTTCAGACATCACACGCAGCGGCCAGTAGAGATGGCTGTAGTCAGCGCGAGAACTTGTGACAACGGCAATTTTTCGTTTCATTGCTCTGATCCCACGCTTCTCAGGACCAGGTTGCTGGGCGAGTACTCGGGAACGATCCGCTGCAAGTTTTGGATGAGAGCATTTCCGTCAAATGAGGACACGCTACGGGAGAGTTTTGCCGCTAACTCGCCCGCCTTGGCGCGTGAGAGCCTCTGGCTTCTGACGACAGTAAGCGCACCGTCCAAGGTCCCGACAGCTTGCTCGTCTTTGCCGATAAGGTCCTCAGTAAGTTTCTCTCCCGGCCCAAGCGCCGTAAAACAAAGCTGCGTCTTGTTGTCAGGGGCATATTTTGTCAGGAGAAACCGGGCAAGATCCACCACCAGGACCGGGTCGCTAAGCGGCGGCAACAGGATGTTGGCATCGCAGCCGGATGCCCCAGCGGCAAGTATTCCTGTAACGGCCTCTTCGATCGAAAGAAAGAAGCGGGAGGCTTGAGGGTGTGTCACGCGGAGCGCCTGACGACTTGCAATCTGGCTTAGAAAAATCGGAACCACGCTGCCTGTCGATCCGATCACGTTCGCAAGCCTGATGGCGCAGGCCTGAAATGCTGGATTGCTGAAGGAGAGTGTAAACAATTCCGCAATGCGCTTGGACACACCCATCACACTGTGCGGGTTCACCGCCTTATCTGTAGAGACGAGCACGAATCTGGCAATGCCATGTTCCTCAGCCACGCGCAGCAGGTTGTATGTCCCCAGCGCATTGTTCTTGATCGCTGCAAAAGGGTTGTGCTCAAGCAGTCCAACGTGTTTAAAGGCAGCAGCGTGAAACAGGATCCGCGGTTGAAAACGTCGGAACACAGAATGTATAAGGGACGAATGAGTGATATCTCCCAGAATGAATTGGCACGGAACAGCAGCCAGCTCTCTTTGAATCTCAAACAATGCACGCTCTGAAGAATCCAGGACAACGACGGAGCGGACGTCCTCGACTGCAAGAGCCTTCACCAGCGCAGATCCGATATATCCCGCGCCCCCTGCGATGCAGACGACTTGCCCGGCGAAAGAGCTTGCAAACGGCGTGCGGAAGCTCTTGCCAATCGAAGGAAGGAGAAATCGATCCCATGATGGATCGGCCTGGCCCATATTCCAAAGCTAGCGGATTGCAGATCAGTGCCGAGCCGCCGTCTAAGTTTCGGCGATGCTGAGCGCGGCAGGCTGCTCAGTGACACTGGAAGCCACTTCCCGGCGCACTTCGGGTGCGACTCTCGCGCCAAATAATTCGATGGATTTGAGAATCTTAGAATGCGGCATGGCGCCAATACTCATCTGGAGAAGACATCGCTGATGCTGAAAAACGCCATGCTGGAAAAGGATCTTGTCGATCACTTCCTGCGGGCTTCCTACGAAAAGAGCTCCGCGCGGGCCACATAAGGTCTCGAAATCGGATCTCGTCAGCGGTCCCCACCCGCGCTCACGGCCAATCTGATTCATCACACCTGAATAGGCCGGATAAAATTCATCGCGCGCGGCCTGAGAAGTTTCAGCGACGTAGCCCAGGGAGTTAATCCCCAGCTGTAAGTGTGCGGGATCGTGACCGGCGTGCCTTGCAGCCTTGCGGTACAGATCGGAGAAGGATCGGAAGCGTTCAGGCATGCCGCCGATGATTGCGATTGCCATCGGCAACCCTAGTGTACCGGCGCGCACTGCCGATTGCGGCGTTCCTCCGACTGCGATCCAGATTGGCAGGTTCTCCTGGGCCGGCCGCGGGAACACGCCCTGCTCCTGCGCTCGCAGACTCAAAAGTCGCTCCAGCTTTTCGGAAAAAAGATCGTCGTATTGATTGAGGTCATAGCCGAAAAGCGGGAAGGACTCAATAAAGGATCCGCGGCCGGCCATAATTTCCGCCCTGCCGCCCGAGATCAGGTCGAGAGTTGCGAACTGCTGAAAGACTCGAATCGGGTCGTCGGAGCTCAAGACCGTTACTGCGCTGGTGAGACGTATCTTCTTCGTTCGTTCAGCGGCCGCCGCCAGGACTACTACCGGGGCTGAAACTGCGTAGTCGGCGCGATGGTGTTCTCCCACGCCAAATACCTGCAGCCCGACTTGGTCAGCAAGGGAGATTTCCTCCAGGAGGTTTCGAACGCGCTTTTCCCCACTGAGATGGGCGACATCCGCGAATGAGTAAAGCCCGAGTTCCATCCCCTTTTAGACCGTCGCGCCTCTCGACCGTTGTGGAATTTCGACAGTCGTTTTCTGGGCGAAAATTCCGGCGAAATGCTGACGGACGCTGTAGAAAACAATCCCCCAGAGGAGAAGTGTAAACAGTGCAAGCGGCAAGCCTTGCGGGTTCATCGTGATGTGAAACAGCAGGATGTTGGTAAGCACCCCAGCCAGCACTGCAATCGCCAGTGGCACAAACTGATTCGCCAGCAGCAGGATTCCGCTGATGAGCTGAAAGGCAAAAATGTAACTGATGTAGTGAGACTGGAAAACGGCTGCCATGTATTGTCCAGCCAATCCCGGGGGCGGCTGCATGGGCAGGAAGTTCAGGAAGCCATTCAGGCCGAAAACCGTGAAGATAACCCCAAGCAGGATCCGGGAAACTAGAACGATGATTCTCATAGTGGATATTCCTTCCATCTCGATCATATCCCAACACATGTTGTGTAAGCAACAGCTGTTGCTCTGTTAAAGTCGAGGAGATGGACGTAGCGCATGAGTGTGAGGCGGCCCGGGATCCGCGAATCCGCCGAACGCGCCACGCCTTGCACGAGGCATTACGGAGGCTTCTGATCGCGAGGAGCTTCGAGCAGATTTCGGTGATGGAGATCTCGGAGATGGCGCAAGTGAATCGAGCGACGTTTTACGATCACTTTGCGGACAAGTTCGCGCTTCTGGAATCACTTGTCGCCAGCAGATTTTTTGGGTTGCTGGAGGCGCGGCACATCCGCTTTGACGGCGCCTGCCCATCTGCCTTAAGAGCCCTGATTCTGGCTGTTTGCGATTTTGTAACAACCGAGGAAGGGCTGAGTGGAATTGCCCCGGGTAGTTCGTTTCAACCGCTGGTGGAATCTACAGTGATCTCGTTGATTCGGAATGTAATTATGGAAGGGCCCGAAAGGGCACATAGGGGAGACGCAGGTAGATCTCCGGAGTTAATTGCAGCTTCGGTAAGTTGGGCCATCTATGGGGCAGTGAAGGAATGGGCCGCCATGCCTGATCGGGTGTCATCGGACTTGGTTTCGACAATAATTGTGGAACTTATCTCTCCAATGCTGGCGATCGGAATGACATCCGGTCATACGTGAGCGCTTCTCTGGGGCCCTCGGGCAGGTCGCTTTCAACTGTTAGAATCAGGTGAAGGCCTATGAGTGTTCCCGCTTCGCAAATGTGGGCGACTGCTTCCTATGTTTTGAAGCAGAAGCTGTCCGGACGAAAGCAGTATCCGCTGGTGCTGATGCTCGAGCCACTGTTTCGCTGTAATTTGGCTTGCGCCGGATGCGGGAAAATTCAGTATCCTGCCCACGTTTTGAAACGTCAGTTATCGCCAGAGGAGTGCTTTCAGGCCGTCGATGAGTGCGGTGCTCCGATGGTGTCCATTCCGGGCGGCGAACCGCTCATGCATCCGCAAATCGGCGAGATTGTGGAAGGGCTGGTAGCGCGCAAGAAGTACATCTATCTGTGTACGAATGCGCTGCTGCTGAAAGAGAAGCTGCATCTCTTCAAGCCCAGTAAGTATCTTAGTTTTTCCATACACGTTGACGGTGAGCGCGAGCACCACGACTTTTCGGTGTGCCGAGAAGGCGGTTATGAGGCAGCGATCGAGGGAATGAAAGCGGCCATTGACGCCGGGTTTCGCGTTACTACCAATACGACTCTGTTCGATGGAGCCGACCCGGTGAGTGTGCGGAGATTCTTCGACGAGATGATGGACCTGGGCGTCGAGAGCATGATGCTCTCCCCTGGGTACTCCTATGACAAGGCTCCAGATCAGTCCCACTTCCTTGGGCGGGCCCGGACGCGCCGACTGTTCAAAGCCATTCTGTCGAACCGCAAATCGAGTTGGAAGTTCAATGCTTCCCCCCTTTTCGCCGAGTTCTTGATGGGTCGCCGGCAGTTCACCTGCACGCCGTGGGGGATGCCAACGTATAACGTATTTGGATGGCAGAAGCCTTGTTACTTACTACAGGACGGCTATGCCGATTCGTTCTCTGAGTTGATTGAGGAAACGGAATGGGCCAATTACGGGACAGAGTCCGGCAATCCGAAGTGCGCGAATTGTATGGTGCATAGCGGCTACGAAGCCTCTTCGGTGGACTATGGGTTCGGCTCTGCTAAAGGCCTGCTGGCGATGGCTCGGGCCTTTCTCTTCGACAAGTACGAAGACAAAGAAGCTCTGGCATTGCTGAACGAACCTGTCAAGCCGGTCCATTCTTACAATCCGCTCGTTCAGATCAAGAGCGCTGAGAGCGGTCAGGCGTGAGTTCTGCTAGCCCCAATCCCGACGAGCTCGAAGTCGTACCCGGTTTTGCTCACGAGCGACTGCAGGGCTGGGTACCTGAGTTGGCGAGCGAAGAAGAGCTACGGACAGCTTTAGAGAAAGCTTTCGATTACCGGGGCGACGTGACGATTACTCGCCGGGACGGTTCGGTCGTTGACGGCTATCTTTACGACCGACGTCCGGGAAAGACGCTAACTGACTCCCTGGTGCGGCTTTTGCCGACCAATGGTTCCCCGCGCATGAGTATCCCTTATTCCGAGGTCGCTGGACTGGCTTTTAGCGACCGGGACCCGGCCGCTGGCAAAAGCTGGGAAGCCTGGGTAACGAAATACTGGGAAAAACACGCCGTGGGAGAGAAGGCCGAGATCGAGCCTGAGTCTCTGGACTAGGCCACTGCTGCCTGGCGTTGCTGCTTCATCACGTCGGCCACGATTTCGTATGAGCGGACGCGTTTGGCGTGTTCGAATACGTCAGTGTTCAGCATCACTTCATCGACGCCTGTGGAGCTGATAAACTGCTGCAATTTCAGTCGAACAGTATCGGGACTGCCTATGATGGCTTCTCCGAGTCTGGACTGCACCAGGAGACGTTCTTCGGGCGACCACAATCCCTCCATGCTCTCGACAGGCGGAGCAGCTAAGAACGTTTCTCCCCGAATCAATTTCAGGAACTTCATTAGGGGTGTCGTCGAAAGAATCTGAGCCTCCTGGTCCGTTTCTGCCGCAATGACGGGCAGGCCGACCATGACGTAAGGCTTCCTTAATCGTTCAGAGGGTTGGAATTGCGCGCGATAGAGAGAGATCGCGTCCCGTAAATCTTGTGGAGCGAAGTGCCCGGCAAAGGCGAACGGCAATCCGAGGTAAGCGGCCAGTTGCGCGCTGAACGTGCTGGAGCCAAGCAGCCAAACGGGCACGTTTGTGTCCTGTCCAGGCACAGCCCGCACTCGCTGTCCGGGCGCTAGCGGTCCCAGGAAAGCCAGCAGTTCCCGCACTTGGTCCGGAAAATCCGAGGCGGCGTTGAGATCGCGTCGGAGTGCCCGGAGCGTGAGTCCATCAGTGCCTGGGGCTCGCCCTAAACCGAGGTCAATCCGCCCGGGATAGAGCGTTTCAAGAGTTCCAAACTGTTCTGCGATCACCAGCGGGGCATGGTTTGGAAGCATGACGCCTCCTGAGCCGACCCGGATGGTGGAGGTTCCGGCTGCCACGTAGCCAATTAAAACGGCTGTAGCGGCGCTTGCGATGCCAGGCATATTGTGATGTTCGGCGAGCCAGAAGCGGGTGTAGCCCAACCGCTCAGCATGCCGGGCCAGGTCGAGCGTGTTCCGGAAGGCGTCGGCGACCGTCTTCCCCTGCCGCACCGGCGCGAGGTCCAGCACGGAAAAGGCAACGGAGTTCAGGGTTCTCATTTACGTTAGATGTGCCAGTCCAGAGAAAAGCCGCAGCCTACGGAAATGCTAGAATTTGCTACAATTAAGCTTCTTTCTATGGCGTTGATCGAACTGGTCTACGAGACAAATACCCCTGCACCGATGGCTCCGCTGGACGGTTCCACCAAGAAGATTATCCTTCTGAAGCCACGTGGATTCTGTGCTGGCGTAGTGCGGGCCATTGATGTAGTGAGGATCGCGTTGGATCTTTACGGTGCGCCCATTTATGTGCGGAAAGAGATTGTACATAATCGGCACGTTGTCGATGAATTGCGGGGAGCGGGCGCGATTTTCGTCGAGGAATTAAGTGAAGTTCCGGAAGGCGCGCGAGTTATATTCAGCGCTCACGGCGTCTCTCCGGCAGTACGCGCGGAGGCCAAAGAACGCCGATTACAGGTGATTGATGCGACCTGTCCGCTGGTAACAAAGGTGCATTTAGAGGCGGTGCGTTTTGCCAAGCAGGGGCACACGATCATCCTGATCGGACATCGTGATCACGACGAAGTCATTGGGACCTTGGGCGAGGCGCCGGAGAACACGATTCTCGTCTCTGATGTTCCGGACGTGGACCGGTTGCAAATTGCTGATCCGGAGCACATGGTTTATCTGACACAAACGACTTTGTCCCTGGATGAAACCAGCGATATCGTTACCCGCCTTCTGGAACGCTTTCCAAAGATCAAGGGGCCGAAAACTCAAGACATCTGTTATGCAACGGAAAATCGGCAGCTTGCCGTCAAAGCAGTAGCCCCGTTATGTGAGGCGTTGCTGGTGGTGGGATCGCAAAACAGCTCGAATTCGCGGCGT
>CBAAAA010000180.1:0-8888 GCA_964658695.1 uncultured Solirubrobacteraceae bacterium
CATTGTTCGATGCCCCTCTGCTCTCCGCCGGAAATACCAGAACTTCGAACACTCCGGCGCCCGCATTAGTAGACGTCACGCGGCCAACGATTGAGCCGCCGATCGGAAACTCCGCTCCCGCGTCATGGCACTCCCCTGCTGCGCTGGCCGATGCCTGCACGTAATCTCCGGATTTCGTCGGGCCATCGAATTCACAAAGGGCAACGCCCATTTGAGCGATTCCCGCTTTCCCGGACCTGCCCGCGCCGTCCTCTACGATGCCAACTATGCCAACCGTATCGCCTGCGCTTAGCGTGACTGCTCTTCCTCCGGGACTGAGCTTTGTCAGGCGGTACAGTGATGTTCCA
This sequence comes from uncultured Solirubrobacteraceae bacterium, assembly GCA_964658695.1. Lineage (GTDB taxonomy): Bacteria > Acidobacteriota > Terriglobia > Bryobacterales > Bryobacteraceae > Bog-105. Next base: position 348 of record CBAAAA010000180.1, read on the forward strand.
ACGACTGCATCGTTTTCGATCGGGATGAGCACCAGGTCGGAAACCGAGGTCTGCGCAAATACCGACGCAAAGGCCAGCAGAAGTGTAGAGGCCAGAAAGGGAATGCGAACAAGTCCAGAAGTTCCTTTGTTCCGTCGTGTAGAGGCAGACATGGATAGTTGAAAGGGTTACTGATGAATCTGATGTCGGCTAATATTCTTGCTACTTAAAAAGGACTATAGCAGCATCCTGGAACCTCCGTGTAGTCCCGGTGCGATCTTTTCAGAAAAATTCCACCAGCCCGCGCGATTTATTCAGTTCAACCACTCCGCCCTAAAACAAACCGTTCCCGTCATCTATTGACAACAGACCTACGACAATTGGCCCTGTAATTGCCTTCTCACCAGCAAGGTCCCGCAATTTTGGTCGAACGTTACACCTTTGTCAGCGACACAAGGTGTCCGCTTACCGCTCCATGCACTGCCTTTAGCGGAATCGACGGGTCGAACGTAGCAAGCCGTCCATGATTGTGCACCGATAATCCAAGCAGATACACATCTGTGATCTTCTGGCGCCCCCCAATCATCGGCCACCGGAACAGCGCTTCATCGCTCAGAGAGACAGAATCCGGCCAAAAATGGTGATGCGGCGTAGCGCAGAAGTCACGCAGGCGCTCGGCCACTTCCCCGGGCGTCGCCCTTACGGTAGGGTAAGCGGGATTGCTGAGCACACGCACGCATCCGTTTACGGTGATGGGACAGGTCGACCAACCGCGCCGCTTATTCAGTCCGAACCAGTAGTGGGCGTCTTCATGATCCACGTGCATCGGATCGAACAGGGTAATAAGCACATTAACGTCCAGGAGAGCGATGCTCACCCGTCGTCTCGCAACGCGTTTACCACTCTCAGATCGGATTTGGCGCTCCCCGCCGCGGCAGCAAACACCCGAACTCCATTTCTCACCGTCAAAGGAGCCGTTTCAGTAAGTGAACGACGGGTCAACGCTGAAATGACCTGTCCAAGCGTAATGCCCTGCTCAAGCGCCGTCTCTTTCAACGTGACCAGCAGTTCGTCATCCAACTCAATAGTCGTCGCACAACCCAGAATAAGATCAAACGTCAGGCATCGCGATGCGTGATGCTCGTTTTTTTGGGCTTCCCAAGAAAATTCTTGAAGAATAAATCCCGTCTCCTCCGACTAAGCGAGTAAGCGGCGGAACCTCAAGGTTTCGCTGTTTAGGATTCGCTATGCGCTACACCCTCCTCTGCCTCTCCTTCCTTTCCCTGACGGCGGTGCTGTCCGCCCAGTCCAAATCAGGTATGCTTACCGCGCAAGACACCAGCCAAATGAATGGCGCACTCCGCCAGCTCTATTTCCGCTCCGTTGTCACCGATACGGATGACGCCAGGCGCGAAGCCGCCCAACAGGCCGACATCGACACCGAGCGGCGCGTGTTTCGCGACAAGGCAAAACACTTCGTCGATCTCTGGAGCAAAATGACCAAACAGATGAGCGAGCGGAACACCTTTGACGCCAAGCTCGCCAACAAAGTCTCCCATGCCTTCCACGATCTGGAGAAGAGCAACGGCTGGCCCGTCCGCCAACAAAAGTAACTTCTGTTCCATCGTGATAGAACCATGTAGACGACAGTCGCACTGGCGCTGCTCCCTACATGAACCTTTCACGTCTTTGCCCGGTCCTTGCACTCCTCTGTTTCTCTCTCCCGCTCCCCGGCGCTGAAGCGGCGAGAGCGCCCATTGCCAACCGAGCCCCGTTAGAGCCCAATGCCTTCGACCCGCTCCCGCTCGGCGCAGTTCGCCCCCTCGGCTGGCTCCTCCGCCAGGAACAGATTCAAGCGGACGGCCTCACCGGACACCTCGACGAATTCTGGAACGATGTCGGACCGAACAGCGGCTGGCTCGGCGGCAGCGGCGAAAGCTGGGAACGAGGCCCCTACTATCTCGATGGCCTGCTGCCACTCGCCTTTCAGCTCGACAACCCCAAGCTGATCGCGAAAGCCAGGAAGTGGATTGATTGGACTCTCCAGTCGCAACGCCCCGACGGCCAGTTCGGTCCCGCCAAAAACAACGATTGGTGGCCGCGCATGGTGATGCTGAAAGTCCTCACCCAGTACGCCGAAGTCACCGCTGACCCGCGTGTCCTCCCGTTCCTCGCGAAATATTTTGCGTTTGAACTGCGAGAACTACCCGCCCGCCCGCTCCAGGACTGGGGCCGCTACCGCTGGCAGGACAACGTCTACACCGTGCTCTGGCTCTATAACCGGACCGGCGAACCGAACCTGCTCGCGCTCGCTAAACTCCTTCACGAGCAGGGCTATGACTGGGAGCAGCAGTTCGACAACTTCGCCTACACGACCAAACAGGACCGGGAAAAACTCGGGCTTACCACGAAAGGTCCCATCCCCGACGTCGCCATGCAGACTCACGGCGTCAACAATGCCATGGCCTTGAAGGTCGCTCCCATCTGGTGGCTCGTCTCCGGCAACGAATCGGACCGCGGCGCCCTCGCCCGCCAGCTCGCCATGCTCGATCGCTATCAGGGCCTTCCCAACGGCATGTTCAGCGGCGACGAACACTTTGCCGGTCGCGATCCTTCGCAAGGTATCGAACTCTGTGCCGTCGTCGAGAGCATGTTCTCCTACGAACAGGATCTCGCCATCCTCGGAGACTCGCAGCTTGGCGACCGCCTCGAACGCGTCGCCTACAACGCCCTGCCAGGCACTCTCTCGAATGACATGTGGTCGCATCAGTATGACCAGCAGCCTAACCAGATCGCCTGCACTCGCGCGCACCGCCAGTGGTCCACCAACGGCAACGACTCGAACCTGTTCGGCCTCGAACCAAACTTCGGCTGCTGCACCGCCAACCTGCATCAGGGCTGGCCCAAATTCGTTTCCAGCCTTTGGATGGCCGCGCCCGACGGGGGACTCGCCATCGCCGCCTACGCTCCCAGCGAAGTCCGCACCACCATCAAAGGAAGGCTCATCACGATTCGCGAAGAAACCGACTATCCATTCCGCGGCAGCGTGAAATTTACCATGCAGGTTCCCGGCGAAATCGAATTTCCCTTAGTCCTGCGCGTACCCGAGTGGGCCGGCATCGCCACCATTTCGGTCAACGGCCGTGACACTCCGCGGTCCAATGGAAGCGATCCCGAGACCGGCTTCTACACGCTGCGCCGCTCTTGGAAAGCGGGCGATATCGTGACCGTCTCACTCCCCATGCAGCCACGCACAGCGCGCTCCTTCCATAACTCGGCGGTCTTCGAACGCGGCCCGCTGGTCTTCTCTCTACCGATCGAAGCCAAATGGGAGGCACTCAAACACAATGCCGAACAATCGTCCGAGTGGCAGCTCACTCCCAGCACGCCCTGGAACTTTGCGGTCAGCCTCTCAGACTGCAATCCCGCAGCGCGGGAACGACCGATAACCGCAATCCCGTTTGACGTCGCACACCCGGCCGTCACTCTGCAGGTCGAAGCGCGCCGCCTCCCCGACTGGAAAGAAGCCGAAAACTCCGCCGGAACTCTTCCTGTGAGCCCTGTGAGCTCCAGGGCCCCACTCCAAACCGTGCGGCTCGTGCCCTATGGCTCCGCCAAACTCCGCATCACCGCCTTCCCTTATCTGAACGAACGCGCAGCCTGTCGGGCAAATTGAGAACGAGTGCCCAACTATTCCATAGCCTCCATCCCTGGCGACGGCATCGGCCCCGAAGTTATCCACGCCGGCGTCCGGATCCTCGAAGCCGTCTCCAAACGGCACAACTTTGGCCTCCACTTCGAAGAGTTTCCCTGGGGCTCGCAGTTTTATCGTGATCACGGAGTGATGTTGCCCCTCGACGGCCTCACTCAACTGCGCCAGTTCGACGCTATCTATTTTGGAGCGGTCGGGGCTCCTGATCTGCCCGATCACATCACCCTCTGGGGACTGCGGCTCGCCATCTGCCAGGGCTTCGATCAGTTCGCCAACATCCGTCCCACCCGCATCCTGCGCGGTCTCCAGTCGCCCCTTCGCAACTGTCGTCCGGAAGATCTCGACTGGGTCATCATCCGCGAAAACACCGAAGGCGAGTACGCCGGACAAGGTGGCCGGGTCCATCGCGGCCTGGCGGAAGAGGTAGGCACCGAGCTCGCCATCTTCACCCGCCACGGCGTCGAGCGCATCATGCGCTACGCCTTCCGCATCGCCGACCAGCGCCCGCGCAAACAGCTCACGGTCATCACAAAATCCAACGCCCAGCGTCACGGCATGGTCCTCTGGGACGAAATCGCCGCCGCCACAGCCGAAGAATTTCCTGCTGTGAAATGGGACAAGATGCTGGTCGACGCCATGACCGCCCGCATGGTCCAGCATCCCGCCGGCATCGACACCGTAGTCGCGACCAACCTGCACGCCGACATTCTCTCGGATTTAGCCGCTGCTCTGGCCGGAAGCCTCGGCATCGCTCCCACTGGGAACATCGACGCCGAACGCCGCTATCCATCGATGTTCGAACCGATTCACGGCTCCGCCTTCGACATCACAGGAAAGGGCATTGCCAACCCCATCGGAGCTTTCTGGACTGCCGCCCTGCTCCTCGATCACCTCGGTGAGCCGCTAGCAGCGAAAGACATCCTCTCCGCCATCGAAGCCGTCACCGACTCCCCGGTGCGAACCCCCGACCTCGGCGGAACCGCCACTACCGAACAAGTCACCACTGCGGTTTTGAAACATCTGGACTGACTCACCGGGGCTTCCGACATTCTTTGTTCCCGATTCGAACACCTCACGGCACAACTGGGCTCTTAACTGTTGAAGGCGTGAATGATTACCTCCGGCCGGAAAGCTCGATTAGTTCTTCAGGCGCGCACAGGCGCTCGCCAATCCCTGGAACAGTTGCTATCCGTTTTCCAGGGACCCCCCTGCTGGGTTACATCACCGGCGTGGTCGGCCGCACAGCAGCCGACGATGTTCTCCAGGAGACGCTCTAGCAAAATCTGTCGTAATCTCAAGTGGTTGCGCGATCCAGAGCTCTTCCGGCCTTGGGCTTATCGAGTCGCCAGCCAGGCCTGTTTCCGGTTCCTGAAACACGCTCGCCGCTTTCCCGAGGCGGAAGAGGAAACGCTGCCCCGGATGAAATACCGCGGATCTCGCAACCGGAGTTGAAATTGTTTTCCGACCTCCCGGAACTGTTTGAGAAGATCTCGCCCGCAAGCCGGGCGGTCTTGAGTCTTCACTATATGCAAGACCCGCCCCTGCAAGAGGTCGCCGCCATCCTCGAAATTGCCCCTGGAACCGCCGAGTCGCGTCTCGCCTATGGGTTGTCTTGTCTGCGGAAAATTGTGATGGGAAAAGGAAACTATGACTCACACATCGACTGATGTACTTCGAAGGTCGCTCGATCAGATCGACCGCGAACGGAAACTCGCCAAGCTGCTCCTGTTCGGGCTTCTCACAATGACCTTCACTTTCTGGCTGGTCATGATGCTCGCCAAAGATGATCACGACGGGCTGCCCTTCGGCCTGGCTGCCGTTATAGCGAGCGTCTTCGTCGCGGGCATGATCGCCGCCAAAACGTCGCATGACAACACCCGTGCCATTCTGAAGGCCATCGAACAGCTCTCCACCGACAACCAGATTGATCGCCGCGATTAACCCGATCACCGGCCGCCTGCGCGAAACTGACAGCCTGCATCACGATGAAAGTCCGCTTGCATGACACACTAATGGCTACCTGTGAATGCTGTCTGACGATCAAATATCAACCCTGCGCTCGCGCTTTCCGATACTCCGCGAGAAGACTTACCTTTATAACTGCTCGCAGGGCGCGCTTAGCGATGCAGCCGAAGCGGGAATGCAGGCCTTTCTGGACAGTTGGCGGCATTCCGGCGCTCCCTGGAACGATTGGGTGGAGCAGTATGAGGCGATGCGCGCCCAGTTCGCCCACTTCATCGGAGCCGAGCCCGACGAGATCGCCATCCTTACCAGCGCGTCAGCGGGAATCAACGCAATCGCCAATGCGACTGACTTCAGCAAACGTCCCCGGATTGTCATGGGTGAGCATGAATTCCCCACCATGGGGCAGATCTGGTTGGCACAGCAACCTCGTGGGGCACAGATCCATTTCCTCGAGAGTGTAAATAACACCATTCCCCTGGAATCCTACGAACGTGCGATTGACGAGACCACCGCCGTGGTGCCTGTGACACAGGTCTCATTCCTGAATGGGTTTCGATCCGATGTCGCCGCGCTGACTCGCATCGCCCATTCGCGCGGCGCATACGTCTTCTTAGATGGCTATCAAGACTGCGGCACGCGGCCTGTAGACGTGACCTCGATGAACGTCGATTTCTATGTCACGGGTACGCTCAAGTATCTGTTGGGGCCTCCCGGCCTGGCGTTTCTGTATGTCCGGCGTTCACTCATTGAGAGGCTGACGCCTTCGCTGACCAGCTGGATGGCACAGCGAAATGTCTTTGAGTTTAATACCCGAAAGCTGGATCCAGCAGCCGAAGCCCGGCGCTTCGAAGGTGGCTCTCCCGCTATGCCGAGTATCTACACAGCGGCCGCGGCGCTCGATCTCTTAACGGGTATCGGAATGGAAAATGTCGCCGCTCAGATTGCTCACTTGACCCGAACTTTCATACAGGGCACTCGCGCGCTTGGAGTTGCAATCAAGACTCCTGAGACCAGCGTGGGTCCGCTGGTAGTCGTGCGGAGTCACGATGCCGCTGCTCTGGTCAATAAACTTTCTGAGCGCGGCGTACTGGTGTCTGCAAGGCTCGATGGCGTGCGCTTCTCGTTTCATGTCTACAACGACTTGTCCGATGTCGTTACAGCCTTATCAGCCCTGAAAGAGAACCTCAATCTGTTGGTTCGCGGGTGGGCTTAGGGATGACGTCATCCGGGGAAGAGGGGTTAAAACGCCAGCTCACCTCCGCGCAGCTTGCCATGATCGCCATGGGCGGCGCTATCGGCACAGGTTTGTTCCTGGGAAGCGCGCTCGCTGTTCACACCGCGGGACCAGCCGTGATCCTGACTTACATCATCGGCGCTGGCGTCGCTCTCTTGTTAATGACCGCGCTGGGCGAAATGGCGGTTGCTTATCCTACCGCCGGTTCTTTCGGCGTTTATGCCGAGCACTATCTCAACCCATGGGCTGGCTTCACGGTTCGCTATACCTACTGGGCCGGTCAGTGCATTGCCATTGGCGGTGAGGCTACCGCCATTGCGATCTACTGTCAATGGTGGTTGCCACAGACTCCGCAGTGGCTCTGGATCTTGCTCTTCACTGTCGCTCTACTCTATGTCAATGCCCAAAGCGTTGGCAGCTTTGGCAGCTTCGAATACTGGTTCGCCATGATCAAGGTCATTGCCATCGTCCTCTTCATCGTGGTGGGAGTCGCGCTGATTCTTGGCTTCGGTCCCCGCCCCGCGATCGGCTTTGCAAACCTCACTGCGCACGGCGGCTTCCTGGCGAAGGGCCTGCGCGGCGCATGGATGGCTATCGTTTTCGTGATCTTCAGCTATGTAGGCACCGAAGTAGTGGCGGTGACCGCGGGCGAGGCTAAGAATCCGGAGGTCGCATTGCCGCGCGCCGTCCATCTGATGGCGGCACGTCTCATCATCTTCTACCTGGGTGCGATTCTTGTGCTGATCATCATTGTTCCCTGGACCCAAATCCAACCCGGATCCGGTGTCACCGCAAGTCCATTTGTCCGGGTGTTTCAGTTGGTGAAACTGCCGGCTGCCGCGCATGTCGTTAACTTCGTCGTGATTACCGCCGCTGCATCCAGTATGAACTGCAATCTCTACCTGGTGAGCCGGATGATGTTTTCCCTCGCCCGTAGCGGCTATGCTCCTTCATCCTGGGGCCAGGTCTCTGCTGCAGGAACGCCAGTCCGCGCGCTGGCAGTTTCCGCGGCCGGCCTTGCGATTGCCATGCTGATTTCCTTTCTCTCCCCGCGAAACGCTTTCGTCTACCTTTTCGGAGTATCGCTTTTCGGGGGCCTGTATACCTGGCTCATCATCTTCGTGACGAATGTCCGGTTCCGGTATCGGCACAGACGCGCTGCGACTGCGCTGTTCGCATCGGCGCTCGGAACAGTGGCGATTGTCGCAATCCTGCTGACTACCTGGTGGGTGGAAGATATGCGCATCACCTTGATCGCAGGCATTTCCTGGCTCGCCGCTTTGTCGGCGATCTATGGAGTAATCCGGCTCCGCTCAGCTAAACTGAGCTGATGCAACCACGCAGTCTGAGCGAGCTTTGGGAGGAACACACCGCCCACGAGTTCGATACTCGCGACACGGACGCAACACTCCGAACCATGGTCGAAGACGCTTATGTCAATCATGTGCCGGTAATGACCGGTGGCTACGGGAAGGCGGAATTGGCTTCCTTCTACTCGCGTGATTTCATACCAGCTATGCCGCCAGATACTCAGCTGATACCGGTTTCGCGGACCATCGGCACCGATCAACTGGTCGACGAAATCATCTTCTCGTTCACCCACACACAGGAAATGCCGTGGATGTTACCCGGGGTGCCACCCACACACAAA
>CBAAAA010000181.1:0-8879 GCA_964658695.1 uncultured Solirubrobacteraceae bacterium
GGTTGTAATCCAGAAACACACCGTGCCGCTCTTCTTTCCACCACTTCGAAGTCGCAATTCCCGGTGCACGCTTCTCAATCGCACGCGACAGCGCCAGTGCTGCACGCCGCACTTCCGTGAATGTCCAGCGCGGTTCAATACGCACGTTCACGTGCATCCCGCGCGAACCGCTGGTCTTCACCCAACCCCGCAAGCCCATATCTTCGAGGAAGACCTTCACCTCAAGCGCTACCGTGCAAACATCTTTCCAGGCTATTCCCGGTCCCGGATCAAGATCCACGCGTAACTCGTCCGGATATTCCAAATTAGCCGAACGAACAGGATGTGGATGCAACTCAATACATCCCAGATTCACCACCCAAGCCAACCCCGCCGCATCGTCCACCACCAACTCTTCCGCAGTGCGTCCAGATGGAAATGACAACGTCACCGTTCTTAGCCAGTCCGGACGGTCCGTCGGAGCGCGTTTCTGATAAAAAGCTTCTCCTTCCGCTCCGTTCACAAAGCGCTTCAAAACCAGCGGACGATCGCGAATCCCCGTCAGCGCCGCAGGAGCAATCGACAGATAGTAGCGAACAAGATCCAGCTTCGAAAGCCGCGTCTGCTTTGAGAAGTAAGGCTTCTCAGGATGCGTGATCCGGACCTCACGCCCCGCAATGGAAAGCACCTCGGCCGCATCGTCTTTGCCCACAAAGCCAGCCTACACCGCGTCGCGCAGCAGTTCACTCCGCACCAGCTCTCCAAAAGCCGTCGGCTCATAATGCGGCACTCGCGGCTGCTTCAGCAGATGCGGATGGTCCGCCCAACTCCATGCAGCCCAACCCAGTACTCGCGCCCGCATCATCTCGGCCAGTCGTCGCCCAAACTGCAGATCGCCGTCAGTTCCGCCCCACTCTCCGACAAACACTGGCATCTCGCCGCAGCCGTCAAACGCTTTCCACCATGTAAATCGTTTGCGATTCGGATACACATGCGCTGAGTAAACAAGATCCGCACCATCCATCCGCATCCCTCGCAGATCGAACGCCCAATCCACTCCGCTCACCAGAATGAGACACGCGCAACCCAGCTGCCTCACTCTCGCCGTCAAATGCGCAGCCCAGGCCCGCCACTCCCGCGCCCCCACCTTCCCGGAAGTCGACTCAATTACCCCACCGTTCGCATCAACCAGCCAGAGCGAATTCTCGTCATCCTTCAAACGCGAATGCGGTTCATTCAGTAAATCAAACAGAACCGCCGGTTCTTCGCGATATCGCACGGCCAGCGTCTCCCACAGCAAAATCGTTTCCGCATTAGGCAGCGGCGGCACATGATTCTCCACACTGACGCCACTTCCGTCTTTGGTGTGCCCATAGATCGTCTCTACGTCAAGCCATTGCAGATCCAAGATCGTATAGACACCGCACGCAGCCGCCCAACTGACCACCTGGTCGATCGCCGTCAGATACTCTTCCGCCGAGTGCCCGTTCCTGCCCCGCAGCGCAAATTCCTGATTAAAGGGCAACCGGATCACATTGCAGCGCCAGACGGAAGCAATATGTTGAATCTCCTCCAGGCTCAGTCCCGCCCCATCCAGGAAACCCGCCGCCGAAGGCCAAGAATACTCAAGCCCGGACCGGTTCACGCCTCTTAGAAGAATCTGCTGCCCCGAATCCCCGTGAAGAATGCGATTGCCGCTTGTTACCAGTCCCGGCAATCCTTCCGAAAGCTCTCCCTTCATCCGTTCTCCCTCTATCTATCCACTGGCTAGGCTGATCGAAGATGGTCCGCTTCCTGTCCTGCTTCAGTGTTATGAGCGGCTAGAATAGCAACTGCCGCTGAGCTGTTCTATCTTTGAATGAAGTCGAAGGCATGATTAAATGCTCCCAGTAAGAGGACGGATTTCTCACACTCCGCGCCTATCGCACCAGGCAGACAAGTGAGCCTCGGATTCTCCATCCAACGCCTTCTATCTAGATCGGGATACACGATCGTAAAAACGCGTGGACGCTATTTTCGCGACGGGCTTCTTACCGCCCATAACGCTGATTTTCGAAACGAACCCGATTTTGTCAAAGCTTATGGGCGAGGAATAAAGGCGAGTGGTGGTCTAGATCCCGGAATTGAGTGGCGAGTTCACACCGCACTCTGGGCTGGGGCGCATTGTCTCAGCGTTGAAGGGGATTTCGTCGAATGCGGGGTGAATGCTGGTTTCACCAGCTCTGCTTTGATGCAATACTGCCATTGGAGCAATACCGGCAAGCGCTTCATCCTCATCGACACGTTCTCTGGTCCTGTTTTTTCCCAATACTCAGACTCTGAGCGTATGCATGGCCGGGTTAATGTTGCTGAACGCGCAATCTCACGCGGAGCTTACGTTACTGATCTCGATCGAGTTCGATCGAATTTCTCTGAGTGGAGCAACGTCTCGATAGTGCAAGGAGCTATTCCCGACGTCCTACAGCAGATCTCATTCGGGAGAATCGCTTTCGCCCACATCGATATGAATTGTGCGCTGCCAGAGAAGGCCGCGTTTGAGTTCTTATATCCACGTCTGACACCGGGCGGGATCATCTTATTTGACGACTACACCTACCATGGGCATGATGCTCAGCATAGCGCAATCAATTCCTCGCTTTCTGCGCTGGATGCCCGCATTTTGTCGATGCCTACGGGGCAAGGGCTCGTGACAAAGTCTCAATGACACTGACCGCAGGATTCTCTGGCTGCTATGGGGCCGCCCGAAGACACCGCTTTCACCAGTTCGTTGCGGAGAACCGCAATCGCTTCAAGTTATTGCTTAACAAGGCTGTGCCCTGAGCTGCGCTCTGCGCGCGGAAGCAAACTCCTCGTCAGTGAACGCAGTTTTTGCATTGCGTCGCGAAAAAATCGCCGGCCAATATCGTTTTCATTCTCGGCCGGGTAAACAAACTCCGCCCGCTCCGGCGCGGCGCCAATATTCTGTGGGCCGATTCTTGCCACAGCCTCCGGCATAGCTGAAGACGGCAGCCGTTCAATCATCGCCCTCCACACTACTCGCACCATATCGGAGGGCAGACTTCCCGACGAGTCCGGCTGCACTTCCTCAACTGCGCGCTCTTCCCGCAGCTTGAGCGAGGCATTGAGCGCAGCATCAATCATCTCGGCAGTCGGCTCACTGGGTAGCGCTCGCAGTCCCGGCTCGGCCGCAGCGCCCTGCGTGACGTAAGGCCGGATCTTCCCAAGAATGCTCTCCATAATCGGCCACGCAACTTCCGCGGTAAAGCCGGTTCGATGACAGCTATACAATCGTTCCTTGTGGTCGATCAGAGCTTCTCCTATCAAGTGAAGCAAATGCCTCTCCTTCTCCTTCTCCATCTCCGGAGAAACGTCAGCGAATGCCGGCCGAACCGCATCGATCATTGGGCAACCTCTCGGCGACTTGAAATGGCATCAAGCCTGAAGGATTATTGTACTCGTGATCATTCTGCCCAGCGACAGCACGGTGCTTCTGCCCTGCTACTGGTGCGGCGCGAAGTAAATACGCGGATATCGAAGACTTATTCCGACCCGCTTACAAACCACTCGAACCGAATGATAATCGTCCTGCCGCTCTTGCTCGGGTTCAACATACTCGATGGAATAGCTCTCCCGCAGGTCAGTTCGAGCCTTTGCAATCGCCTCTTCCATACCGGCGTTGGTCATCACACTCCCTCCTGTGAGGCCAGTCAGTCCGTCCAGCTCTCCTTTCGTGCTGAGGATCGCCGAGCCCGTCTCATTCTCTCCGCATGATGTGTTCTGAAGAATATAGAGCGGTGCGCTCAACTGGTTGATGTCGCCGGCCAGCTTACGGAATTCCTCTGGCCATTCACGATTCCAAAGCCGGAGGCCATCCAAGTGATGTTCCTCGATTCCGAAATATCTTCTAGCGCTTGTAGAATTTTGTGAAGGGCAGTGACTGCTTTATTGAACCGCAGCCCCGGGTTATGCGCCAGATCGGCTTCTAACGAAAAAGTCTTGCTGAGTTCGCCTCGCAATCGCTCCGACGCTCCTTTTACACGCCTCACTCCCGCCTTTCCAATCTGCGACACCAAGAATAGAAAGCAGTTCGCCTTTCGGATCGACCAGGTAAATGCAGATGTCGCGCGTATTTTCGTTCCCTAGAATCTTCTCGAGCGCGAGCGACGCTCGAGTCATTGGCGCCCACACATGTGTGGAGCTGATCCAGGACCAGATCGTCAGAATCCGCGAGTTCCTGTTTTCGTGAAAGGAAGCAACACCCCGTTCGCGATCGTTGTCCCAGATGCTGAAGTCTTCACTTTTCAGCCCCTGGATCAAGCTGCCACGCCCGTTCAACATCCTTACCTGTATCCTCCGGATCTCGTCTGCCAGAGGTTCATCATCATCAGCCGGCTGCTCACATGCGGCGATGCCAGAAAACGCCGCTGTCAAAAGGCATGCAAAGGCCGCGAATCTTGATCGCACGGTTATTGAATATAGGTAGCCTTGGATTGAACGTCCGTTAGCACCGACTCGCCATCGTATTTTGGGTAATTCACAAACGCGATCTCGTTTCGATTCCGTTGTGACCTCGCCCGCACGAATACCGTCGCCGCCGCCGGCAGATTATAAGTGCGTCCGGCGATATTTACTTTGTCGTAGTAAATGATTGTGTTGTTCTCATTTACATGAAAATGCGATGGCATATCGACAGCTCGGATCACCAGGCAACGGATCTCGCCGCTGTGTGGATCGGCGTAAATCAATCCCCTGATCGCGGATTTGTAGGATTGCCGCATCTCTCCGACCCCGGGCTGCAGGTAACAGCAGAAGAACAGGTTGTACTCCGATCAATCCTGCGGAACGAAGAATGTGAACACCGCCTGTTCCTCCCCATGATGTCTCTCCCAACGGTCCCATTTCAGCTCGGACTTGGCAGGCGCGCTGAGAATAATCGCCATGTCTCTCCCAAACTCACCTGTGCTAATGCTTTGCCCCAACTTTTTCCGGTTCGATTCGGCATCTGAGGCGAGACTCACTCGGTCCTGCTGCAATCGCGGCGCAAATGCCAGTTGAGCTTTGAGAGTGTCGGCGTGACGCGGCTGTTTGCTGTAGCGCACGTTCCCGGATGCTGCTCTCCCATGCAGGTTGCTATACCGTTCCGTCACTTCCTCGCAGAGAAAATTGGGAAGACTGTGAACGTATGCGCTTCCATATTGTTTCAGCTCGCGAATCATCTGATCCTGGTCGCCCGCGCTTGGGACCGGCTCACGGCTGATCGAGGGCACACCGGACGCGGGCAAGTTCTGCGAACGCTGCTGCAAGTCCTTTAACGCCGTCAGACTGAGCGGACCCAAACTCAAACGCTCCAATTCCGCGACGGTTGCTTCCCTCAATTTCTTGTTTATTTGCAACCGGCCCAGATGTTCCGCAAGCCGGCTGTCATCGTGGTCGGAGTAGAGCGACTGAGATACCAGATCAACCAGCTCACTCTCACCTAACGGCGGTTCCGCCCCAAGGCAATTGATCGTGATCACCGCTAACAGTAAGCTCAGCGCTTGCATCGGAATTTCCCGCGAATCGCTAGTCATTAGCCTGTCTCAACAATGCTCAATTAAGCGGCCTTCGTTTCGAACCTGTCCGCACGTTCATCCGGACTCTTCCAGGATTCGGACTGCCTAACAGGAGCTCATCTAGTCCTTCTGCAACTCTGGTCCGATTTGCACCCTGTCGCGTGCGCGCTGCCGGATTTGAATCTGCTCATCAGTAAGTCGCGCATCATAGATCGACCGCGGCTCAATCGACCGCGAAATCATCGTAGCGACCGTCACTGTTAGCAGCAGCGGCAAGACAAAAGAACGGCCTTGCCCGGTCATTTCCATCATGAGAACGACAGTCGAAACCGGGCCCTGCGTTGTCGCCGACAAGACCGCGCCCGCACCAAGAAAAGCGCAGAATCCGACCGGAACATCCGGGAAGACGAACCAGCACAAATAGCCGAGCACCGCGCCAAGCAAAGCGCCGGATGTGAGTGAAGGAGTGAATAATCCGCCCGGAACGCCGGACCCGACACACAGCAGGATTGCCGCCGGCTTCAGCACAAGCAGCACCGTCGCCAGAGCCAAGGGCACAGCACCCGCAAACAGCAGCTGCGATACGTCGCGGCCATTCCCTAGCAGCTGAGGAAACCGGATTGCCATCAGCCCCAGCAATGCCAAACCGAAAATCGGTCTAACGATTCGGTGCCATCCTGTCGGCTTGTTGCGTTCCGCCCATCGGACCAGTCGCACATAGACGACAGAAAACGGTCCTGCAGCGAGTCCGCAGACAATTGCTAACAGAAGGCCTCTACTCGTACCAGGGTAAACGGCAATCCGGTAGGTGGGCGCATTTGGCAGTAACATCCAGCCCACTCCCGTAGCCACAGCCGAACAAAGAAGAGCCGGCAGAATGAAGCGCAGCGCCAACGCCCCGCGCACAACCTCAATCGCAAACAGCGCTCCGCCCAGCGGTACTCCATAAGCGGCGGACATACCGGCGCCCGCACCACAAGCGACCAGAAGACGGCGCTGGTCGTCTGACAATCGCGCTAGGTCAGAGAAGAAATTGGCAAACACCGAACCGGCCTGTTTCGGCGCCCCCTCGCGACCGAGTGAAACACCCATGCCCACCAGCACCACGGATAAGGTCGCGCTCCCCAGAGTACGAAACGCCGGCAGCCTTCCGGCCTGGAACCAGATTGCCGCGGTTGTGTCTATATCGTTCCCGCTCGACAGCCTGCGTAGCGCCACTTGGGCAATCCCCGTTAACGCGCCAGCCGCCAGTAGAATGAGGAAAATGCGCAGCGGCGTTGTATGCTGCGCTGCCTCGAGAATATTGAGCCCGCCTCCGCCCCATAGTCGGCCTTGGACCCACTCCAGCAGTCTGGTCAGCAGCCCGGCCGCAAGTCCGGTCAGGATACCAATGCCGAGCACCGCTAACCAGAAACGAGGCGCGGACGGTTGTCCCAGCGTTGCCGGGATCGCATCGGCGCTCTTGTCTGCCGCTTCTGCTCGGGGCTCTGCCATCCCGCCCGTCAATGATCGGCATCGCCGCATCAGCACGCGACTAATATCGTATACTTGGCGCTTGTCACTACTGGCCTGATGGCATCAGATCGCGCCCGAGCGTAAACAGCGGCCAATGATCCGATAGCGTTCAGTGTCAGCGCGAAACTAAAACGGGCCCGTCCAACGGCAGGCCCACCACAGCCGCCGCGAATGCCTCTCGAGCCTTCACCCGATTCAGGCCGAGGTTGGGCTTGGTTCTTACAAAGAAACCAGCTACCGCATGCTCGGCTGATAACGACGTTAGCCCTTCCACCGCGTTGAAGAATCGGAGACTCTCACCCGCCTCCGCGCTTGCCCTTCGCGCCCCCAGAGACTCTTTCTGACTTCTCAGTTCCAAATTCTCGCGAATGCGTTTGGACATCTCCCCCATCAGGTGAGTCGTCGTATTCTCGACATCGGCGATGTCCTCTAGTCCCGAGACCAGATTCAGAAATGCGCGCCGGATGTTACTCGGGTCAGCGTCAAAATGACTCAGCTTTTCTGCCGTTCGATAATACCCGTCCTTGCCCCGGCTCTCGTAAAAAGCACTTACAAACACGAGCAATCGCAGATACGCCTGCCGGTAACTCTGTTCATAAAATTCAACCGCTTCCTCTTGCGTGATTTCTCCCCGTAGAGTCGAAGCCAGGCTCGCTGCGGCCAGCATGCCGCTGTACATCGCCAGATGAACTCCCGTCGAAAGCAACGGGTCCAGAAAGCAAGCCGAATCCCCCGCCAGAAAATATCCAGGAGCGGCAAACACCTCTGCATTGTATGAGTAGTCCTGTTCAGTTCTGAGTTCCGAACTGAGCGTCCCGCCCGCAGTCATCTTCGCCATCAGCGGACAGCCCGCAATGGCCTCGCTGTATATCTCTCGCAGCGAGTATGTCTCCCGTTCCGCCTTGAAAGTGCTCTTCTCCATCACGACCCCAATACTCATCTGTCCGTCGCTGAACGGAATCGCCCAGATCCAGCCGCTTGGAATGGAGCCCACCGCGATCGCCCCTGCACGATCTCCGGGCAGCCTTTCAACCCCGTCCCAGTAACCCCAGAAAGCCACGTTCTGAAAGGATTTGTGATACTTCCGGTTCTGCAGATAACGGTTCGAGAGAATTCCTGCTCTTCCGGAAGCATCAATCAGATGGTCGAACTTTACCTCCTGCGTCACTCCGTCGTTTGTGCACAGAGCGCTCGTCGGCAGCCGGCCAGTGAATTTGATCTCTCCAACACCGGTTCCTTCGAAGACTCTCACCCCCTGGCTCCTCCCGTGCTGCAGAAGCATGTGATCGAACTGCGCCCGCGGGACCTGAAACGAATGCCGATACTCACCGCCGAGCTCTCCGAAGTCAAGCGACCATCGTTCGCCCTTCCAGTCCAGGTAAGCGCCAGGTTTACGCTGAAATCCCTGGCGCTCAGTAAGCTCGCGTGCGCCGAGTAGCTCGAGAATCTCCAAACACGACGGGAGCAGTGATTCGCCGATGTGATACCGCGGGAATCTGTCCCGCTCCACCAACAGCACCTCCACTCCCTCCCTGGCCAGAAAAGTAGCAGCCGTAGCTCCGGCCGGGCCTCCGCCCATGACCAGCACACTCGTCTTCTCGGGCAGTCGCATACCGTCTCCGCAACCGTTTCGAATGGAACAGCTCACGCGACCGTCGCTCCTGCGCAAACGTGCGCCTGGGCATAGCGGAGCATTTCATGCCAGCGTGCGTCAATCGCGTCGCAGACCTCGGCTGCGATCTCTATCGCTTTGCGCCGGGTCGCTTCGTCCAGGTCCTTCGTGAAGAGTAGCTCTTCCGTATCATCCTGCTGGTTCGCCATGTGGCCCGGTTC
>CBAAAA010000182.1:0-8879 GCA_964658695.1 uncultured Solirubrobacteraceae bacterium
GCCTTCGACAGCTTGAGCGCAGGCTGGGTGGCGGCCAGCGGCGCGATGGTGAGCGAGGCGTGGCCGGAGTACTTTCGCAAGCGCCAGTGAAGATAAGCTGGCAGCACCAGTCCTTTCAGCACATTGAAGATCGCAATCCCGCTGAGTCCACCTTCAAAGTCAATGGCCGAAAGAGACAAGAAGGCGACCAGGGCCCATCGCATCGGGGCGAAGGCGGCAATGAGGAAGAAAGCGAGCCAAATGTAAAGAATCATGGCCTACCGGGCTTCCGCGCAGTCTCTAACGGCTGCGATTACCAGATCGGCGATGGCCTCTGGAGAAAGCCGCAGCGCCGCGATGCGGGCCGCGTATCGCATTTGGCTCAGCGCCGCTTCGGGAGTTTCGAGGCAGCGGCCGATCGCATCAAAAACCTGCTCTTCCCGAGCCGGATGAAACACCCACCCGTTCACTTCCTCCGCGACCAATTCTTCAACGGCCTGACTCTCGCAACTTCCCAGAACGGGGAGGCCGCAGGCCATCGCTTCCGTCACTACGGCGCCCCATTCGTCCGCAAGACTCGGGAACACAAAGATGCCGGCGCATCGATAAATTTCGATGATTTCGTCGTAAGGGATAAAAGCACGGATCTCAAGCGAAAGATTGGACGGCAGCCCGGTGTTCCGGAGCGCCTCCGCGAGTGGACCCGATCCGACCAGCAGGAACTCGACCTGGGAGGAAGGATGAGCGCTCGCCCAGCGGGCCAGGATGCGCAGAAATGGAAGCAGGCCTTTGCGTTCGACGAATTGTCCAACGTACAGCAGCCGGCGCATTGAATGCCCGTCGCGAGTCAAGTCGCCATTCCTGGAAAAACGCTTCAGGTCAGTCGGGTAAGGCGCTCGAAAGATCCTGTGGGCGGGAACGCCGAGCTTCTGTAAATAGCGTGAGCCGCTTGCGCCGTTGACCAGGAAGCCGTCGATTCCTTTCAGCAGCAACTTCCGGAAGGCATGCCGCAGTTTGCCGCGCTGAGCCTCCGTCGATTCCGATACGCAGACCCAGGTAAGAAGCCTGGACTTGGGAGCGAGAAGCCGGTACAACACAGCCCCGATGGTGCGGAATCCGAGCTCGGAAGAGAGGACCGCATGGGGTTTGAATCGCATCAACGCCGGGACGGTGTCGATCGGGAAGTGCACAAACTGCTGTTCATCAGCGGAAGCATTGTGCCCGATGCGGCGGGTGAGAGTTGCGGTCCGCTGTAGCGTAACATCCAGACCGGCCCAGTCGACCTGCCAGCGGCGATTTGCCTCCATGGGGGTTGAGAGAAACACCCGGAATTGCTTGCATCGACGGCTGAGCTCCTGAAACAGCGGGTTTCGAAACGGGGGGATGATGTTGGTCAGCAGCGCGACGCGGAGGTTGGCTACGTCCGCGGCAGCGTGTGAAACGCCGGTTGACTCGGCGGTGTCGGTGCGGCGCATATGCTGAGCGAGTGCTTCAGACACAGGATGAACCGGGGCGGATGCTAAAAGGAGTGAGATTCCGGATCTTCAATATCCAGTACATGCCCAATGAAGCGAACAATTCAGCAGTGACGACCGACCAGGCCATTCCGATGTAGGTGAAGCGGGACGCCAGGAAGGTCGCCAGCAGAATGTTGAGAGCTAAGGCGGCCATCGTCACCCGCTGAAACGGTTTTTCGAGGCCGAGAACCAGCAGCCATTGAAAGCCAATCACATAAGTCCAGGCGACCAGCGGAGCGCGGAGCGCCAGAACTTGCAGGACTTTGGAAGAGGGTCCATACTGCGGGCCAAGGATGATACGTACGATCAGCGGAGCGCCCAGCCACATGATAAGGAGCAGCAGCGCGCTGGCAACCAGCATGACCGCAAGGCACATGCGGGTAAGCGCGGCGGCCTTCACGAGGTCCGTTTTGGCCATCTTTGCCGTCCTGGCATACAACGCAGTGTTCAAGGGTGAAAGCAACCCGACGGCAGCGGAGTTGATCTTCTCCGCTCCGGCATAGTAGCCCACAGCCTGCGCTGGAGCGAACAGCCCCAGCACAAATCCGTTGCCGAGGGTGAACATGCTGTGCGAGCTCTTAAAGAGGAACATCGGCCAGCTTTCTTTCAACATTCGCCAACCGTCGGAGAAGCGAGGTGCTCGAAGTGAATACCTGGAATAGATCATCCGATGCGAGATGATCAGGGCAAATAGAGCGCCTGCTCCCTGCAGGGCAAAGAAGCGCCAGGCGTCTGCCGGGCGACGCACAAAGAAGAAGATTCCCAGCAGGCCGGCTACCCGGGCAGAGATATCCAGCAGAGATCCAGTCGTGATTCGTTGCGTGCCATAAAAAAAGTAATTCGGGAGTGCGGCTTTCAGCAGCTCAGAAATAACCGCCGCCCACAACAGGAGTGGATGTCTGGAGAACACCGGAACCCAAAAGCTGGCGAGGCAGGCAAACAGAAAGACCGCTGCCATCAGCATTGCCTTGGCTCCGGTAACGCCCGCGACAATGTTCTCGATGGTTGTCTTGTCTTCGACTCCGGCCAGATCGCGGCTGGCGGAGTAAATGAAGCCAAACTCGACAATGAGATTGCCGTATGTTCCGAAGGCCAGCGCCATGGCAAGCAGCCCCCAGGTTTCGGGGCCGAGCACACGCGACAAATAGGGAACAGTGATAAGCGGGAAGACATAGTTCGCCATTTGCACCCCATAGACGGCGGCAATATCACTTAGCAAATGCCCCTGATTACGTAATCTGTTCCGCCAAATCCTGAACAGGCCAGTATCACTGCCTTCAGGTTCAGCTACGACCGCACGCTGCCGGTCGTCTTGCTCCGTGGTCATCCGCGCGGTCGGTTTTCTGAGTAGTAGCCGTTGTAATCGGCGTAATAGTAGTAGCCGAGCGAGTCGTGCTTCGAAACACGATTGAGGACCAGCCCGATAACATTGGCCCTGAGCCGGGCCAGAGTAGCAAGCACCGTAGCGACTGCTTTTTTGCTGGTTTGACCCGCTTTGGCAACGACGACCACACCATCGACCGCGGTCGCGATTTGCATGGATTCTGCAAAGCCGAGCAGCGGTGGCGCATCCACCAGGATCAAGTCGTATTCGCGAGACGCATCGTCCAGGATGTCAACCATCATGGAGCCGACCAGATCGGAGGCTCTGCGCGATGCCTGGCCGGCGGGCAGGACATCCAGATTCGGCCAGCGTTCTGTGCGGCTTACCGCGTCTCTCCACTGGACTTCGCCCACCAGAACGTTTGAAAGTCCGCTCAAGCCCTCCAGATTGAGACGTTTGTGGACGCCGGGCCGGCGCAGATCGGCATCGATGATCAGCGTTCGTTTCCCTTGCCCGGCGTGCGCGATCGCCAGATGAATGATCGCGGTCGATTTGCCATCGCCCGGGCTGGCACTGGTCAAAAGCAGCGACTTGACAGTCCGCTCGAAGTCGGGCAGAAGAATCGAGTGACGCAAAGTACGAATCGCCTCCTCGTAGGAGCCGATACCGGCATAGTTTTTCCCTTTGCCGTTTTTTGCGGCATCTTCTTCCTGCTCAGCTTCCGGCCGGTCCGGAGTGCCGAGCGTTCCGGATTGAGGGGCGCCGTCCCGCCCGTTAGGAGGCCCGATCAGCGACGGGGAAATCGAGCCGGAAAGTTTCTTGAACCCCTTCACGGAAGGCAGAGCGCCAAGGACGATTGCATCGAGAGACCTGGCGGCTTGCTCCGGGTCTCGAATCGTGCTGTCCATTACATCCATGAGAACCGCGCCACAGATGGCTAAGGAGAGAGAAATGACAAACGCCAGCAAGACGTTCATCCGCTTGCGGGGAAGAATCGGCATGGCCGGAGGACGAGCAGGGTCAGCGATTCGAATGGCATTGCTCTGGAAGCCGGAATTGATGGTGGCTTCTTTAATCCGCTTTTCGAGATCGCTGTAAAGCGCTTTGTCGGCGTCCGCGTCCCGCTTCAGCTTAAGGTAGTCGAACGACCGGCTATTGAGACGATCGAACTCGGTCTTGGTTTCGTTGACGGCGCTTTGAATCATGTGTTCACGGGCAACCGCCTCCCGATACTCCGTTTCAACTCGCTGTGTGACCTCGTGCCGGCTCTCATCGAACTGCCTTTGCAATTCGGAGACGCTATTCGCCGCCTTGCGATACTCGGCGTGACCGGGACCATAGATGGTCGAGACGTCGGCGAGCCGCTGCTTGGCGAGATTGAGCCGGTCGCTCAGCGTGCGCAGTTCGTCACTTTGACTGGACACCTGGGCGGAGGCGAGGGTACCGCTTTGCATGCCGTTGAAGAAAGCCTCTTTACGGACGCGATCAGTTTGCGCGTTGGTATATTCGGTGTTCAATTGCAGGAGACGCGCCGAAACGATACTGGTCCGCTCTTCCGGGTTGATGATGTCCAATTCCTGCTCAAACCTGGCCAGTGCAAGGCTGGAGCGCTCCATTTTGGCTTTCAGCTCGTCGAGCTGCTTCTCCATGAAGTTCGCCAGGGCTCTCGCAGATTTCAGCCGGATATCGAAGATGTGCTCTTCGTAGGACTTGGCGACGGCGTTTGCGACGTCAGCCGCCAGCACCGGGTCGGGCGAGCGATAGTTGATCTTGACGATGTAGGTTTCGGCCGGACGATCGACGCGAAGGTACGGCAGAAAAACAGGGGAATTGGTGAGCCGCTGCGCTTTCTCCGGCTTGATGTCTTCGAGCTCCGCTTCCTTAGCGAACAGGTTGAACTTCCGCACCACCGGGCGAAGCACTGCGTCGGATTGAATCAACTCTATTTGCGTCGCCAGAAACTGATCGGAATCCCACATGTAACTTGCGGAAGCCTCCTGCCCGATGACACCGGACGGAGTCTGCTGATCCACGTCGACGGTGGTGGTGGCTTCATAGATCGGCTTCTGACGAGCGAAATAGATGTAGGTGGCCAGGACGCAAGCTGAAACAAACGCGATGATCTGCCACTTCTGGCGCAGGATCACGGCCAGGTAGTGGCTGGCGGTAATGGTTGGCTGCGCCGGCTCGTAATCGAAAGAGGGTTGCGAGGCGGCCTGCATCATCCGCCTGTATTCAGCAATCCCGGAAGATCGCGGTTCAATTTGTCTCATGTAAGATCCAAATGCCAGGCCCAACGGCGTTAGTGAAAAATGAGATATCCGGACGCTGTTCCGATGCCAAAGCTCAACACTCGCACGATTGTCTGTTCAGTGACGCGCTTCGTTCTGTTATCGGGAACATACAGGATGTCATTGGCCTGCAGATTCACATCGGGCGCCTTGCGGTTGAGGATGTCGTGAATCGGCACTGTAATCTCGTTTCGATCCGTCTTGCCCAGTTCTTTTCTGAAGATGAACGCGTCCTTCTTCGAGTATGGCGAGAGACCTTCCGATTCTGCAAGAACCTTCATGACAGTGAGCTGGTCGTTGTCCTGAATCGGGTAAGCTCCGGACTTTTTGACATTTCCGAGGACGTAGACACGGCCTGCAAAGGGGACGCGAATCTGCTCGCCTCCGTATATCCGGACGTTTACCGAGGGGTCAGCCTCCTCGATCAGGCGGTGGACCGGGATGCGTTCGACGAGCGAGCCGCTGGCCATATCGCCGGGCTCGCGTAAGCGGGTCAGGAGGATGTCGCTACCGGCTAGATCGGACAGTCCGTCCGCCCGGGCGATTGCGTCCATAAGGGTCAAGTTGCCAGTGGCCTGAAAGGTAATCGGGTGGTGCACTGCGCCGAGGACACTGACCGGACGGCTCCGCATCTCCGCAACAGAGACGCTGACCACAGGCTGGACCAGAATCTGTTCAGCGGCAAGTTCAGTGGCAATTTCGTCTTCGATTTCCGGCGTATCTTTTCCGGCTACTGCCAAACGCTTTCGCAGCATCGGCAGGGCCAGGGTACCGTCGTCAGAGACGCGGAAGTTCCGGGTTAGTTCCGGCGAGTTCGCGACCGAGATCGAGAGCAGATCATCCGGTCCTACCTTCTGGACGGACAGCACGGGGCTCCGGGTTCCCTCGTCAGCCGGACTTGTTCCCGGGGAACTGTTAAAGCCGGGCACAACCTGAGCGTGCAGACTTGCCGAAAAAAGGAAGCAGAGAACGAGGATGCACCTACAATCCATGGGTCTGAGTGGCTTTCGCCGGGGTAGGTTTCTGCGGATCAGGTAATGAGCAAATCGTTACGGTACTTTTATCGTAGCCTGAATTTTCCTTCATAATGGCGGCTCGCTGAACGCGTTAACCATATTTAACTTACTTTAATTTTCAATCTTCGTCGTGCAGGGCGGCGAGTGAGCCGACCGAGGTGAGATCTTCGAGAGTTGTCACATCGCCCGTGACGGTGTTTGTGGTGACAATTTCCCGCAGCAGGCGGCGCATGATTTTCCCGCTTCGGGTCTTGGGGAGGGAGTCGGTAAAGCGAATTTCATCGGGCCGGGCAAACGGACCGATCTCATGGCCGACCCACTGCTTCAGTTCCCTGGAGAGTGCCTGGTGGTCCCAATCTCCGTTCTTCAGTGTCACAAAGGCGCAGACGGCCTGGCCGGTGATCTCGTGCGGTTTTCCGACTACGGCGGCTTCCGCCACCGCGGGATGATGTACCAGGGCAGACTCGACTTCCATGGTGCTCAATCGATGACCGCTCACGTTCATTACGTCATCCACGCGGCCTAACACCCAGAAGTAGCCGTCGTTATCGCGCCGGGCGGCATCCCCGGTGAAATAGGCGCCCGGTACGCGTGACCAGTACTGCTCCTCAAAGCGCTTCGGATCTCCCCAAAGAGTTCTGACCATGCTGGGCCAAGGCTGCCGGATGATCAGGTATCCTTCGCGGCCGGCCGGCACGGTTTGTCCCTTGGCATCCACGATGTCGGCAACGATACCTGGCAGCGGTAATGTGGCGGAACCGGGTTTGAGGGTGGTGGCGCCAGGGAGTGGCGAGATCATGATCGCGCCGGTTTCGGTCTGCCACCAGGTGTCGACAATCGGACAGCGATCTCTCCCGATCACGTGGTGGAACCAGTTCCAGGCGGCGGGATTGATCGGTTCGCCGACCGAACCGAGTAAGCGGAGGCTCGACAGATCGTGGGCGTTTGGCCAGTGATCGCCCTGACGGATCAGCGCGCGTATGGCGGTGGGAGAAGTGTAGAAGATGGAGACTTTGTGCTTCTCGATGATGTCCCAGAAGCGGTCGAAAGCAGGGAAGTCGGGGGCTCCTTCGTAAAGGACACAGGTGGCGCCGGCGGCAAGTGGTCCGTACACGACATAGCTATGGCCGGTGATCCAGCCGCAATCCGCGGTGCACCAGTAGACGTCTTTGTCCTGTATATCGAAGACCCACTTCATGGTCATCAATGTGCCGAGGAGATAGCCAGCTGTGGCGTGCAGAATCCCTTTCGGTTTTCCAGTGGTACCGGAGGTGTAGAGAACGAAGAGTGGATGTTCTGAATCCAGATCGAGCGCGGGACAAGACTCCGCCTGGGCGGTGCTTTGCGGTGTAACGTCGAGCAGCGCGTCCTGCTCGTGCCACCACACGTCGCGACCGCTTTTCATAGACGCGCCGGTCGCGGTGCGCTGATAGACGATCACATGCTTTACGTCGGGACACTCTTCCAGTGCCTCATCGATGGCCGGCTTCAGCTTGAGTTCTTTGCCGCGACGCCAGCCGCCATCGGCCGTGATCACCAGCGTTGCGGCAAGATCCTGTAAGCGAGTTTTGAGAGCTTCTGCCGAGAAGCCACCAAAGACAACGCTATGGACAATTCCCAGGCGGGCGCAGGCCAGCATGGCAACTGGCAACTCGGGCACCATCGGCATGTAGATGACGGCGCGGTCATTTGTCTGGTAGCCGAGCCGTTGAAGTACGGAGGCAAACCGGCAGACCAGGCGATGCAACTCCTGGTAGGTAATGACCCGCTGATCACCAGGCTCGCCCTCCCACACTATTGCAGCCTTGGTCTGATTAGCGGTGCCCAAGTGGCGGTCAAGGCAGTTGTAAGCCGCATTGATCTTGCCACCCACAAACCATTTGGCCGCGGGCGGTTCCCATTCGAGTGTTTTCGCGAAAGGCTGAATCCAGGTCAGTTCGTCTTTGCCCAGCGTGCCCCAAAAGGAATCCAGATTTTCACTTGCACGCCGATACAGATCGCGATACTCATCGGAGCTTTTTACATTGGCGTGAGCGCTGAATTCAGCACTGGGGGCATAGGTCTTGGCATCACTCATACGAAGGGTGGCAGGTCTCAGCGGTCAGTGTAACGCAGTTAGACAAATTGCCCGGGTGGTTCCGGGCGGCGATACTCTAAGACTGTGAGCGCCTCCTCCACCATCCACGAGTTTGTCGAGCTGAATCGTATGAGGTTTCTCGACGAGTTGCTTGCGTTCCTGCGGATTCCCAGTATCAGTACTCTTCCGGAACACAAGGGCGATGTGGCGCGCGCGGCACACTTTGTCGCCGATCAACTGAGGGCGGCCGGTATGGAGAACGTCGAGGTTATTCCGTCGAGCAAGCATCCACTGGTGTATGCGGACTGGCTGCATGCGCCCGGGAAGCCGACGGTGCTTTGCTATGGCCATTACGATGTTCAGCCTCCGGATCCGGTCGAGCTCTGGAAATCTCCTCCTTTCGATCCCGATATTCGCGACGGCAACATTTATGCGCGCGGCGCGTGTGACGACAAGGGGCAGATGTACATGCATGTGAAGGCTGCCGAGACCCTGCGGGCGGTGCATGGAGACTCACTTCCGTTGAACCTCAAGTTTCTGATTGAAGGAGAAGAGGAGGTGGGCGGCGATTCGATTGCGACGTACGTGCCGGCGAACAAAGCGAAGTTGAAAGCGGATGTGGCTTTGGTCTCGGACACGGAACTGTTTGCCGACGGCGTGCCCACTTTGTGCGTG
>CBAAAA010000183.1:0-8838 GCA_964658695.1 uncultured Solirubrobacteraceae bacterium
GTAGGCAAGCATCATGGCCAGCAGGAGCATACACAGGCTGAAATCTTTGCTCTGATCGAAGAGCAGGCTCGCTACGGCAAAATTATCGCCCGGCTGAAAGGCGGAGACCCGCTGGTTTTCGGGCGCGGGGCGGAAGAATGGGCGCTGGCGATTCAGTGCGGCATGCAAGTGGAGCTGATCCCGGGCGTTTCGTCCGCCATATCCGTCCCTGGCCTGGCAGGCATTCCGCTGACCTATCGCCGCCTCTCGCAAAGCTTCGTGGTGATCACCGGCCACTGTCATGAGGGCGTGGCTCTCGAGTGGGCACGCTACGCGGGTATCGACACGCTGGTCATTCTGATGGGCGTGCACAATCGGGCTTTCATCGCGCAGGCCCTCATCTCTGCCGGACGGTCGCCGAATGAGCCGGTGGCTTTCGTCGAACGCGGAAGCACTGATACGGAGAAGGTTGTAGAAAGCACCCTGGACGAGGTCGCGAGCGGATCGGTCACGGTGCACAATCCCGCAGTGTTTGTCATTGGCGAGGTGGTCCGGTTGCGAGCGAGACTCAGGCCGTAGAGGCTCTGGCAGAAGCAAATTTTTCGCCGGCTTCGCGGACCAGAATGCCCATCTTCGGATGGCTCGGTTCGAAAGCAGGTTCGAGCCCGGAGCCTCGCAGCGCTTCCGTACAGTCTGGCCCGACTGATGCGATATAGGTTCGCCGCAGCGCTTCGACCGCCTTCGCGCGCTGGCCCGACCGGTCTGCGAATTCGAGGAAATGATCGATCTGTACCCCAGTGGTGAACAACGAGACTTCATACGATTGCGAGAGCAAATTGCGTAGCGCCTCCGACAAAGGCCCGGTGTCCCGTGGGAGTGCCCATTGATATACCGGCACAGAGGTGACCGTTCGCTCTTGAGCCTTCAGGCCTGCCAGCAGTTCCTGGTTCGGGCGGCCGTACTCTTGCACGGCAACCGACCTTTCCGGCCGCATCCTGACAGCTTCCAGCAACTCGCGCCAGGTGTTCGGCTCCGGGACGGATACACTCACCGGTACTTTCCATTCCTTGAGAACAGCGCTTGGCTTCGGGCCGCGAGCGACGACCGTGACGCTCCTCAGTGCTTCCGGAAACAACTCCTCGGGTTCCCTGGTGGCCAGCACCCGTCCGAGCAGTCTGGTGCCGACTCCGGTCAGGAGAACGACCATGTCGAATTCGCCGGCATAGAGCCTGTCCGCAAACTCGAAAACCTGTGTATTCTCCTCGATGGGCACTTCCGCAAGGGCCGGCGCCACAAATGGAATGCCACCATTGATGCGGATCAACTCCGCCAATTCGTTTGCGCGGCGGCTTTCAAATGCTAGAACCCGAGCGCCGGAAAAGGACATGGTTTCCGCATGGTAGCGCATCCGGACGTGCCCTAATCCAGCAGTAGTTGCTACTATACGAGTACACTTTCTCGCTTCGTTGAGGTATTAGAAGATGTCCAGATGCCTGTCCGCCGCACTTGCGTCGCTGCTGCTCGCCGGCTTTGCTGCGGGACAAGTTACCGATCCCAATCCAGCCCAGAAACCGAGCGTTTTTCTAGGCGGTCCGAAAGACAAAAAGGAAAAGAATCCGACGTCGAAGTCGCTGCGCGGTACGGTGACGGACGAGGCCGGCAAACCTCTGGGAGGGGCTTTGGTGACGCTGCTCGACACCAAGACCAAAGAGAAGAAGACCTTCATTACGAAGAATGACGGTCACTACAACTTCGATGGGCTCAGCTTTACCATCGACTACGAAGTAGCCGCTCAATTCAAAGACGAACACAGCGAGTTAAGAAAACTGAGCCAGTACGATCACACTGCCAGTATCGTGCGAATACTGGAGGTAGCGCCGGTCTCGGCGAACGATCCCCCAAAAGAGAAGGCCGCAGCCGACGCTCCGAAGTAGCGGTTTACCGCTTGCACATCTGGGGAAACTCTTTCTTCAGTGCGGCAATCTTTGGAAGATCGTTGTAAACGATATACGGATAATTCGGGTTGTTATCGAGAAAGTGTTGATGATACGCTTCCGCGGCGTAAAAACCTTTGCAGGCCGCCACCTGCGTAACAATCGGCCGTGAGTAGACATGCGCGGCATCCAACTGCTGGATGTAAGCCTCCGCCACGCGCTTCTGGTCGTCATTCATGTAGAAGATGGCGGAGCGGTATTGTGTCCCGGAGTCAGGTCCCTGCCGATTCAATTCTGTGGGGTCGTGGGTCACAGAGAAATAAACCATTAAGAGCTGGCCGTAAGTGATCTGTGCGGGATCGTAAGTAATTTTGACCGATTCCGCGTGGCCGGTATTGCCTTCACTCACTCGTTCGTAGTGCGCGGTAGACTTTTCGCCTCCGGAAAACCCCGAGACGACATCAGTAACGCCCTTCACCCGCTCAAACACTCCCGCTACGCCCCAGAAGCAGCCTCCAGCCAGGACAGCCACTTGCTTGCCATGTTCTGCCGAAGCCGGAATATCCACCGCGGGTTCAGGGAAGGCACCCGCCGCGTTCATCGAAAATGCAGCAGCAAGAGAAAAGCTAAGACTCAGCAATAACCTTTTCACAACGTTGTCCTTTACTTACTTGATTCTGATCCGAACGGGAAGATGCTCTTACTTCCAAGTCGGGTTCTTACCAATACTCACCAGATTCGCCAGAATGCGGTAGGCACCCGGCACACCGGCAGGCAACTGGCGATAGAGCGCAAATGCATCGTAGATATAGAAGCCTTTTCCATACCGGGCGAGCAGCAACCCGCCCGCTTGCGGTTTCTGGTCCGGATCATGAGTTTCCACTAGCGCCTGATAATGAGAGTCCCACTTTTCCATGAAGCCGTGGCCCCGTTCCTCTTCCCAGCCCGCGAAATCGGCGGCAGTCAATTTATTGGGCCAACTGAATACCGGGCTGGAAGGATCCAGCAGCTTCACCTCCGACTCTTCGTCAACGACCTTGGCGGGATTGGAGCCGAGGCTGAAGGGATAGGGTCCAAAATCAAAGTCCTGAACACTGTATTGCGCAATCAGCACTCCGCCACGCTTCACATATTCCAGCAGCCGGGCATTGGCGGCGCGCAGTTCGGGCCTCGCGGAATGAGCCCGCACCCCCAGAATCACTGCATCAAAATCGTCAAAGTTGACGTTCATCAAGTCGCCGGGCGAAAGAATGCGAACCGGAATCTTCAAGTCCTGGAGTGCGCCGGGAACCTCGTCTCCAGTTCCCGGGATGAATGCGATACGCAGCGCCGGCGCCGTCGTCACATCCACTCCGACCGCCTTGTAAGTTGCCGGCCGGTAGAACGGATAAGAACGGACGCCGGGATAGCCGACCATCCGATAGCCCTCTTCATACTTCCGGCCTTCATACTCTGCGACGGCTTTAATGAGATAGCCGCGCGCCTGCATCTCTCCGGGAGTCACTTGAAAGGTGACGCTCTGGGTGTCTCCATCGTGCTGCATGGAGTATTGATAATCCTTGGGAATTGAGGTCCAGCCGCCCGGCAGGCTCAGCCGCAGGACTCCCCTGGCGACGCCTTTGACGTTGCTTCTTAATGTGCATGAGAAAGCAAAGGTTTTCGATATCAGCGGCACAGCGCCAGCAGCGGGGGCGACCTGCACCGATACCGGCGGGCCTACCAGCAACGGATTAGCTTCCGTGCCGATGCCGTCTACATGCGTTCGAGCCATCACGTATTCCCGGATTGCCAAACCTGCCCCTCGATATTGAATTCGCGCGGTGGCGACCAAAGGATACGGTGGCGTCGAAAGATTTTCGTACTGGTGGCTACTGAGACTGTAGTAGGGCTGTTCCTGATCGGGGCGGAAGAAGTAAGCGCGGGTGATCACCGCATCAGTGGGTGCTTTCACCTGGAACTTCTGTTCTGAATCCTTGTCCCCGGCTAAAGTTCGGGAGAAAGATCGGTCAGCATGGATCGTCCACTCTTTGCCATCGGTGGCGGCGAGTTGCAGGTCCTCGATGCTGACTGGTTCTGGTCCCCCGTTGTACACCCGCGCCTTAACGGCGAATGACATGCCCGGAATCGCCACCGTGAATGTCGCTGGCGGTCCACCAAAAAACGCCGCAGGTCCGGTCGGCTCTTTCTCAGGGGCGACCGCGGCATCGAGCGACACTTGCAAAGCGAGTGTGAGCGCCTTTTCAAATTGCCGTTCCTTGGTGCGCAGTTCGAAGATTACATCATCCTTGCAATCCTCTGTGAGGTCGCTTTGATGCACTTTGTCGATCAGGCTTCTGGTGGCCAGCAGGCCCTGTGCAAGCTGCCCTGCGATCGCGCCCGGAGCATCGGGCCGGTACTCGGCGATTGCATGATCGACCGGGCCGGAGATCTGCGCCAGACCTTCAGTAAGGAAAGGCGCGTTCTTGCCGGCGAGCGATGCAATTCCCGCAACCGAAATGTCGATCCCGTCATACATCGACTCCTCGTGACCAGCCGCCGAGATACGGCTGCCATATCGATGATAGGGGGAGGGCCGCGGAGCAGGTGGAGGAATCGTCACGCCGCCGTTCTGTGTTTTCTGCTGCCCTAATCCCTCGCGCCCCATTTGCAGAAAAGTCAGCCCGACGGAGGGAGCCTGACCGCCTTCCGGCACGGAAACGTTGGTCTCGGGCGTATGATCGATCCACTTCTGGTTCACATAATCGAAGAAACGGACTGGCACGTATTTGTCGGTGGCATAGTCGTAGATGCCTTCCTTGGTGGGCTCAAAAAACGGCACTCGATCATAGACCTTCAGCGGACTCCAGGGACGTAATCCCTGGCGAATCTGTTCCGGGAAACGGTTTGGATCGCCTGCGGCAACAAACGCTTCCTGCGCCATTTGCCCGGCGACCTGGTGATTGCCGTGTCCGTCGGTAGGCGCACCTGCGAATACCGAAGTGATTATCAGCGGCCTGGTCATACGCACCACGCGAACTACCTCGCCGAGGACACGCTCGTAACCCCACTTCTGGAGCGCCTCCTCGCGGGTCTTGGAGAAGCCGTAGTCAATCACGCTGGTCCAGTATTGATCCACACCGTAGTAGCGGTCGGCAGCGAGCAGTTCCTGGGTTCGGATCAGCCCTAGCGCGTCATAGAAATCGGTGGTCATGGCGTTCTGCCCACCCTCGCCCCGATTGAGCGTCAGCAGAATTGCCCGCGCTCCCAGGCCGCGAGTCTGGTAGGTCAGCAGGCCGCCATCCTCGTCGTCCGGGTGAGCGGTCACCATCATAAGACTGGCGCGTGTGTGCAACTCAGCCAGGCATCGGGAGAGGCCTGCCGCACCGCGATCAAGCCCCACCGGCAAGTCATACGACTCCACCGGCGCCGGGATCTCGGAAGCTGCTTTGATTCCACCGGCCAGAATGCAGGCTGCCGCGGTAACCAGGAGAGTGAGTGTGGCGCTGCGAAGCGAACAAATCATGTTTATCTTTGAGGATTTTAGAAGACGCTACGTTGCGCCGATCTCCAACGTATATCACTTGCGACCACTCTTCGAGGTAATCTCGCGCCACTTCACGACGTAATGAAGTAGGAGAATAGGAAAAAGAGTCTCAACGGAGGAGCAATGGCCACCGCCCAGTCTGTAGCAGTTCCTTATTCCAACATAATTGCCGCCGAGAAAACAATCGGGATGCCCTGGTATATCTGGTGCGCTGCCCTGGCAGTCACCTCCGCTATGATTGGCGGCCATTGGGACATCTCGTGGCACAGTTCGATTGGCCGCGATACATTCTGGACGCCGGCACATATGGCGATCTATCTATGCGGCGTGCTCTCCGGTATTACTTTCGGCTATCTCATCCTGCATACGACCTTCTCTAAAGATTCGCCGCTTGCCGGGTCCTCCGTACATATCTGGGGCTTCCGCGCCCCTCTTGGCGCGTTCATTGCATCCTGGGGCGGGATCGCCATGCTGACCTCGGCGCCTTTTGACAACTGGTGGCATGACGCTTACGGTCTGGATGTGAAGATCGTCAGCCCGCCCCACATGGTGCTGTTCATGGGGACTTATGGCGTACTCGCCGGGACACTGACGCTGGTTGCCGGATATGCGAATCGTTCGGAAGGGCAGGCCAGGAAATCCGCTCAACGATTGTTTCTGTACCTTGTCGGCGTGGCAATGGTCATGCTGATGGTTCTGGTGATGGAGTTTATCGGCAATGTGCAATTGCACCGATCGCTGGCCTATGCGGTCACGGCGCTGCTTGCTCCGCTACCACTCGCGCTTGCTTCACGGGCGACCGGGATGAAGTATGCGGCCACCACGGTAGCCGCAATTTACATGCTTTGCCTGATTGGATTCATTGTCATTCTGCCGTTGTTTCCGGCTCAGCCGAAGCTTGGGCCCGTGTATCAGAACGTGACCCACTTCATCCCTCCCAGTTTTCCGCTACTGCTGATCGCGCCTGCTCTGGCGCTGGACCTGCTTTGGCGAAGAACCCAGACCTGGAATAGCTGGCGCCTCGCGATTGTGAGCGGGGTGGTGTTCACCGCGGTGCTGGTGGCGGTCGAGTGGCCTTTCGCCAATTTCCTGATGTCTCCGATGGCGCGCAACTGGTTCTTCGGGGCTAATTACTTCTGGTATGGGCTTCCGCCAACATCGTTCACCGCGCGCCACTTGTTCTACATGCCGGAGACCGGTTGGGTTCTCTTGCGAGGGCTGCTGGTGACGGCTGTTCTCGCCACGCTTTCGGTTCGCTTTGGACTGTCGCGAGGCAGTTGGATGGCACAGGTAAAGCGCTAGCCAGATGTTGCGACGGCTGTTACAACTTTCTGTCCTGCTCGCTTGCTTCGTCGTTGCAGCATACGCGCATGTCGGCAGTCCCGACATCTACCTGGAAGCACAAGCCGGCGCATACAGACTGTTCATCACCGTTCGGCCTCCGACGGCGATCCCGGGCGCCGCTCAACTGGAGATCCGGTCCGAGAGTCCGGGACTGCGCGAACTTCGAGCAGTGCCGCTGCCGATGTCTGGGCCTGGGTCACGATACGCTCCGGTTGCCGACACTCTGAAGGTTTCAACTGACGATCCGCAGTTTTTCACCGGGACGCTGTGGATGATGGACTCCGGATCCTGGCAGGTGAGAATCTCCGCAACCGGCGATCGGGGGAGCGGCACCGTCGCAGTGCCGGTGCCTTCCATTGCAACCAGCACCAAGAAGATGCAAGCCGGACTGGGTGCGCTGCTTTCTGTGCTGATGACTTTTCTCGTACTCGGATTCGTGGCTGTCGTGGGCGCATCCGTGCGCGAGGCCAAACTACCCGCTGGGGCAACCCCGGACCGGACGCTTCAGAGGCGTGGACGTATCGGCATGCTTTGCGCGTTCCTGTTACTCGCTGCCGTCCTCTGGTATGGCCATCGCTGGTGGAACAGCGAAGCTGACATCTACAGCCAGAACATCTATAAACCGCTCAACATGCGTGCCTCCACCTCGCAGACGGCGCAGGGGAATCTGCTGACCTTGACACTGAGCGAACCGGGCTGGCTTGAGGCGCGCGATCTGGATGTATTGACAGAGACGCGAACGATCGATGACCTGGTCCCCGATCATGGCCATTTGATGCACCTGTATCTGGTCCGTGAGCCGGGGCTCGATGTGGTCTATCATCTTCACCCTCAGTTAAAGCAAGCCGGCGTATTTGATCTTGCGCTGCCGTCCCTTCCCGCCGGCGAGTATAAACTTTACGCAGACATTGTTCACCAGAGCGGCTTCCCTGAAACGCTGGTCACTTCCCTGAAGTTTCCTAAGCAAGAAGGACGCGCTTTGTCCGGGGATGACGCTCTCGCAACTGCGCCGCCCTGGAATCAGAGTCCGCCCACTTCGACCACTTTTACGCTGCCGGATGGTTACCGGATGCAGTGGGTTCAAGCGCCTGCGCACCTTCTTGCAAAGAAAGGCGCCTACTTCGAGTTTCGGCTTGTGAAGCCTGACGGCGAAGCACCTTCCGATATGGCCCTGTATATGGGCATGCTAGGACATGCCGCATTCGTGAAAACGGACGGCTCTGCCTTTGCTCACATTCATCCCACCGGTACCGTCTCAATGGCGGCGTTCATGAAGGCACAAGGCGACCCGATGGCGGGCATGGACATGTCCAGTCATGACGGCGCTCTACCCAACCAGGTGAGTTTTCCTTACGGACTTCCGGGCGCTGGCCGCTATCGCGCCTTCATACAAATGAAGCATGGCGACGTAGTGGAAACCGGCGTCTTCGATATGCAAGCTTATTGAAGCGGAACAACGCGGTCCGGCATAGGCGCCGGCTTTCCTTCTAGTTGCAGAAGAGTGGAAGCGAAATTGAGGCTGTCATAAGGAGCAGTGACAGTTCGTTTTGCGGCCACACCCGCGCCCGACATCATCCAGACTGAGTGAGTGGAGATGCGAAGAAAGCTTCCGTGATTTCCGCCGGGATTTACGTCGCGTACATTGAAGTTCCAATGGTCGGCGGCAAAGGCTTCGAAATCGGGCTCCACCAAATTACGCCTTCGCTTCTCGTAGCGGAGACGCAGCGGGGACTGGCCAGGGAAGCCGGGAACGTTCGACGCCACCGGCGAAAACTGCTCAGTCACTCCGATGGTGCCGTTCGAGTAATTGCAGGCGTGGGTGGCTTCGAACCACTCGCGTTCCGAATGCCACCCGGACAGCCATGCCACGCGATCCTGGCCGTCAGGAATGCGCAGTTGCGAGTCTTCAAATAGCTGCAGTGGAAGATTCTCTTGCCACTCGGCCGCGGTCCAGGTGATTTGTCCCTGAGCGTCAGCTTTCAGAAATTTGATAGGACGAAGAGATAATGCGCCGTCGTTTCGCTGCAAAATCAGCAACTGACTGTTCTCGTTCTTGTA
>CBAAAA010000184.1:0-8836 GCA_964658695.1 uncultured Solirubrobacteraceae bacterium
GACGGAGGTTTCGACGGAGGTCCGATTTCGCCAACTCACGCATGTCACGGGGCATGTGGCGAATCCGAGATGGTCGCCAGATGGCACAAAGATCGCTTTCCTTTTCGTCGATCGCGCCACAAGAGTGCCTAGTCCGATGGCGGCAATTCAAGCGCCTGTAGGCGTGATCGATGATCAAGTGAAAACAGAGATCCAGCGCGTTGCCATCGCGGACCTGGGAAGTGGCCAAACGCGCCAACTGACGCCGCCCGCACTGTATGCATTTGAGTTCGACTGGTCGCCGGACAGCCGGGAGATCACACTCACCGGAGCGCCACCACCGGGCGATGACAACTGGTACGTCGCGCAACTCTACATTCAGTCACTTGCTGAATTCGAAGCTCACTCAATTTATAAGCCCGAGTTGCAGATTGCACTGCCGCGCTGGTCTCCAGATGGAAAATCAATCGCCTTCATCTCGGGTTTAATGAGCGATGAAGGTGCAACCGGGGGTGACCTCTATGTGATCTCTTCTTCCGGCGGCGAAGCGCGGAACCTCACCTTAGATCGCCCGTCCAGTACCGCCTGGTTCAGCTGGCGTTCGAACGCTAGTTTTCTCATCACTGAATTCAAGGGCGGATCGAGCGTTATCTCAACCCTCAACCTGGTAGATGGCGGCAACGCGGAAACGCTCTGGGAAGCAGGAGAAACGATTAATGGCGGACCCGAGGCGACCAGCCTTTCTGTTGCGGCTAGTTCCGGACCAGGGTCGCCAAAGGTTGCTGTCATTCGTAGCTCCTGGTCCACGCCGCCCGAAGTCTGGAGCGGACTCGTTGGCGCCTGGCATCAGATCAGCCGTGAGAACGCCCAAATCAAAGTCAACCCGGTGCGCGCCGAAAGCGTCTCCTGGACGAATGAGGCCTTCCATGTTCAGGGCTGGCTTGTGTACCCAAAGAATTTCGATCCCTCGAAACGGTATCCGATGATTGTTTCGATTCATGGTGGTCCGGCATGGATCTTTACACCCGGGTGGGCGGCGACTGACTTTGATCTCACTGCCTTCTCCGACCTCGGTTTCTTTCTGCTTTTTCCCAATCCGCGGGGAAGTTATGGCCAAGGCGAGAAATTTACCAAGGCAAACCGTCGCGATTGGGGCTTTGGCGATCTGAGCGATATTGTGGCCGGTGTTGACCACGTAGCTTCCAAGTACCCGATCGATAGCAATCGGGTGGGGATCATAGGCTGGAGCTATGGCGGCTCCACCTCCATGTTCGCGGTGACGAGAACGCATCGCTTTCGTGCGGCAGTCGCTGGAGCGGCTGCCTGCAATCTGGTGAGCTACTACGGCGAGAACTCCATCGATCAGTGGATGCTGCCGTACTTTGGCGCTTCCGTCTACGATGACCCGGCCGCTTACATCCGAAACTCTGCCCTCACTTACGTCAAGGACGCCAAAACTCCGACGCTGATCTTAGTCGGTGAGCGCGATGGCGAAGCGCCGCCGTCGCAGTCGTTCGAGTTCTGGCATGCCCTCAAGACACTGCATGTGCCGACTCAGCTCGTGGTGTATCCGGGAGAAGGTCATGGCTTCGACAAACATGAGGACCGGGTAGACCTGATCGAACGCTCCCTCGAGTGGTTCATGCGATACATGCCGGCCGAATAGCAAATGCCGCGCATTGGCTCTCGATTCATCCTGTTACTGCTGGCCGCCTTCGCATTTGTCAGCTACTTACTCCGAACCAATATTTCTGTGGGCGCGGAGCTCATGATGCCCGATCTCGGGTTGTCGAAAGTCCAGATGGGTCAGATTTTCACAGGCTTTCTGATCGGCTACGCTCTGTTCCAGATTCCCGGAGGGTTGTTGGGCGACCGCATCGGACCAAAGCTAACACTGGGAGTGTCCGTCCTGATGTGGGGAGTTTGCACTATCCTCACCGGCCTTGTCGGCCGCGGCTCGGCCGGCGCTCACGTCGGATCATTTCTGCCATTGTGGCTGGTCCGTTTTGTGCTTGGGCTTGCTGAAGCCTCCACCTATCCGGTCGGAGCAAGGGTTGTCTATAACTGGATCGCACCTCGCCAGCGTGCTTTCGCGAATTCGCTGATGCTGACGGGCACTTCGGTCGGCGCGGCAGCGGCTTCCCCTCTGATGTCCTGGCTGATGGTTCGCGCTGGCTGGCATAAATCATTCGCCATCATTTCGATTCCGGCTTTCATACTCGCGGTTGTCTGGCTGCTGTTTGCCTCTGATCATCCCGCGCGCGCTGACATTAAGTCCGAGGCGCAAGCAGGCCGGAATAACATCGCGGAACTCAAGAACATTCTTCGTTCTCGCCGCGTCCTGCTGCTCTGTATCAGCTATGTCAGTGAAGGTTATGTGCTGTTTCTTTTCGTCTTCTGGCTGTATATCTATCTGGTAGAGGTGCGCGGGTTCAGTCTCCTTAAGGGAGGATTCATGACCGCGCTGCCGTGGATCACTGGCCTCTGCCTCACGCCCCTTGGCGGATTCTTGACCGATCGTCTCTCGCTCGGCCGGTCACGGCTGGCTGGATCGAAGATTGTCGTGATCGCCGGATATTCAGCATCAGGTCTGCTTCTATTTGCCGCCGCTTACTCGTCCGAGCGGGCGATGTGCATTGTTGCCCTATGCCTCAGCGTCGGTTTCCTGATGGCCGCGGAAGCTCCTTTCTGGGCTTCCGCCACCTATCTTTCCGGTCGTCATTCCGGGGCGGTTTCGGGCGTCATGAATGCTGCCGGCATCCTGGGCGGCATCGCTTCCACATCGCTCATGCCAATTCTTGTTGCTCGCTTTGGCTGGCTTCCCGCGCTCAGCTCCGGAGCGGCAATGGCCTTCTTCTGCAGCTTCGTATGGCTCGCAATCGGCGACGACGAACCCGGAGGTTTAACCCTCCCCGTAGTACCGGTAGCGGCCAAAGAAAATAGAAAACGTGCTCGGCCCTAAATGAATTGAGTTAGCATCGTAAGAATCGCGCAAGGGGAATGGTTACGGTGCAAATGCGGTCATGGAGTCCAGTTGCTCTGGCAATCAAGTTCCTGGTTCGACTCCTGACCTGACCAACGTTTTTATTAGAGGGACTTGGAGACTTCGTCCGTCATTCGGTCCAAACCTTAATTCTGAAGGAGTGTCTTCATGTGGATCGTTGAGCAAGCTCTAAGGCCATCGCAACTCGGGCATCGATCGATAAGACCGAGCCTCGCCGGTTTCCTGTGCCTCGCCTTGGGAGCGATATTCCTGGTTGCAGTTCGCCCTTGTCAGGCGCAGGTGGACGCCGGCTCGATCGTGGGCACTATCCGGGACGCGAGCGGCGGAGTCGTAGTGGGTGCGAAGGTGACGCTTCGCAACGAGGACACCGGGGCGGTTGCAGAGACAAAAAGCGCCGCGTCGGGCGAGTACACTTTTGATCCAATCCGCATCGGACATTATTCCGTCACGGCAGAGTTCACCGGCTTTCAAAAAGAGGAGCAGCCGAGGATCACGGTCACTGTTCAGCAGCACGTGCTGGTCGACCTGACGCTGCAGCCTGGCCAGACTACCCAGACCGTGATTGTCAGCAGCGAGGTTCCGCAGTTGCAGACGCAGGACGCTTCCGTGGGACAGGTAATTCAGGCCAAGACGATCAACGACCTGCCGTTGAACGGTCGCAATTTTACTTTCCTGGCTCAGTTATCCGCGGGCGTAACTCAGGATCAAAACGACGGTCGAGGTCTGGGCGCGAGCGGCGCATTTACAGCTAATGGCCTTCGCCCCTCTCAGAACAATTATTTACTGGACGGAATCGACAATAATTCCAACCTGGTCGATTTCCTGAACGGAACCTCCTTTGCTGTCTTACCTCCAGTGGACGCGATCGAGGAGTTTCGGGTGCAAACCAGCGATTATAGTGCGGAGCTGGGCCGTAGCGCTGGAGCCGTCCTCAATGCCACGGTCAAATCGGGAACGAACCAGATTCACGGCGATGTCTGGGAGTTTCTTCGCAACGACAAACTGGATGCGGCTAACTTTTTTGAAAACTCGGGCGGTCTTCAGAAAGGCGAGTACCGCCAGAATCAGTTTGGCTTCACTCTTGGAGGTCCCATCAAGAAAAATAGGACCTTCTTCTTCATGGATTATCAGGGTACGCGCATCCACCAGGCGCTGACCGCGGTCAGTACCGTGCCGACTGCCGAGGAGCGGAGCAGTGGATACACAGACCTCTCGCAGCTGCTCACTCAGGGAGGAACAAGGACCGATGCGGCCGGGAATGTCTATGCGCTTGGGCAGGTTTTTGATCCATCGACGACGCAAGCTGCTGGCAGTGGTTACATCCGCCAGCCTTTTCCCGGCAATCAGCTTCCCGCCAGCCGAATCGACCCCAATGCGGTTAAGTTACTGAATCTGTATCCCGCCCCGAACGCCCCTGGACTGTTCAATAACTACACAAGTGATCGAGTTCAGAGCAACGACGTCGATCAATTTGATGTGCGCGGCGATCAGAACTTTAGCGAGAGAGACGCCTTGTTTTCCCGCGTGACGTACGTGAGAAATCCGCAGCTTATTCCTGGTCCGTTTGGCGGCATCGCGGATGGCGGCGGCTTCGGCAGTGGCAGTCAAATTGCCATTTCCTGGAACGGCGTGCTGGGCGAAACACATACCTTCTCTCCGACAATGGTGAATGAAGCCCGGATCGGCGTCAATCGAATTGCGAGCTCCCGGACGCAGGCTAACGCCACAACGTACGGCATTCCGCAGGAGTTTGGCATTCAGGGTGTATCGCAAGCCGCTGACAACGGCGGCCTACCCACTTTAAACATCACAGGGCTGTCAACACTGGGCAGCAGCGGCTACTTGCCCTCGGTTGAAACCAGCACGGTCGGTCAGGCTAGCGACACGCTCACCAAAAACACCGGACGTCATAACCTGAAAACCGGCTACACCTTTCAGCGGCTGCGTTTCGCCGTTCTTCAACCGCCGGCAGCGCGCGGGAACTTCTATTTCCAGGGCAATTACACTGACGTTCCGAACTCTACCTCCGGGAACACCGGCATTGCGCAATTTCTGCTAATCCCCGGTCTTTCTACCGTACCCGGCGGGACGAATGATCTGGGCGGCCCAGACTTTGTCTCGGAGTCGAATTACGCCAACACGGATTCGAAGCGGAACTATAACTCAGCCTTTTTCCAGGATGACTGGAAACTTACGAATAAGTTCACCCTCAACTTAGGCGTTCGTTGGGAATACTTCGGACCGCTTGTCGAACGCTATGGAGCGCAGTCTAACTTCCAGCCGAGCGAGACAGGCGGCGCTGAGTATCTGATCACTCAAAAACGCTGCAATACTCCGCTGAACCCGGCGTTTGTCAGTTTGGCCGCCTCGGATGGCGTCAGTATCGTCTGTTCCCTGCAGCCCGGTCTTCAGGCGGTTCAAAAGTTGAATTTCTCGCCCAGGGTTGGATTCGCCTATCTCTTGACGAATAAACTTGTGCTTCGGGGCGGCTACGGCATCTTCTACGGAGGTTTTGAGAATTCGTCTCAATACAATTGGGGTAGTTTCCCGTTCCAATACCATCTGGACTACAGCAATACGGTCCCCAACCAACCGATTATCTTTCCGAATGGCGCACCTGCGACTTTAGAGACGGGCGTAAGTGGAATCAGTCTCAGTCCCGCTCAGGTGAGTCCTTATGGAATTTCATTTCAGGGCGAAGACTACCACATTCCTACTCCGTATACGCAGAGTTATAACTTCACTCTGCAGTACCAGCTGGCCTCAAACGACTCCATCCAGGTTGGCTATGTTGGCAATACCGTCCGTCACCTCGGTGTCTACGTGAATGAGAACAGCCCGCAGCTGGTTCTTCCGCCGGCGGCCAACAGTCTTGCCTATGCCCCTTTCCCGGACTTCTCGTCTTACGACAACTACACCCACTTTGAGGGAAACAGCCACTATAGCGGTTTGCAAGTAACCTATGAGCACCGTCTCAGTTTCGGTTTGTCGACATTGGCAAACTACACCTGGTCGCAATGCCGGACAGATGCGACCGACTTACTCAACGAGACGAACTACGGCTATCGCGCACCTACTCTTTCGGGATTCGGGATACAGGGTGATTATCAGCTTTGCAACTATGACATCAAGAACGTGTTTCACTTGAGCGGCACATACGATCTGCCGTTCGGCCATGGCAGGCAGTTTCTGCGCAACAGCAGCGGTCTTGTCAACGCGGTGCTAGGCGGCTGGAATGCGAACTACATTCTTACATTGCAGGGAGGGCAGCCCGGTACGGTTGGCTGTCCAGTAACGACCGCCTCTGGACTTGGATGTATCGCGTTCCTGGTCCCGGGCAACAGCGTGTACGCATCCAACAAGAGCGTTAATGGCTGGCTTAACCCCGCCGCATTCTCCACGCCTCCTGTAGCCACCGCGGTAGGACAGACGGACTACACTCCGCTTGGGGGTGCGCCCACTCAGTTCTACGGCCCCGGTTTTCACCGGCTGGATTTCTCCGTTTTCAAGATCTTCCCCATCACTGAGCGGACTCGAGTTGAGTTCCGATCCGAGTTTTTCAATCTGACCAATACCCCTAACTTTGCAAACCCGTCGTATCTGGATTACACAAACCCCACGACGTTTG
This sequence comes from uncultured Solirubrobacteraceae bacterium, assembly GCA_964658695.1. Classification (GTDB taxonomy): domain Bacteria; phylum Acidobacteriota; class Terriglobia; order Bryobacterales; family Bryobacteraceae; genus Bog-105. The sequence goes on from CBAAAA010000184.1 coordinate 6,612, forward strand.
GACAGATTACAGCGACGCGGGACGGACAGAATGATCAGCGTGAAATCCAGTTCGCTTTAAAACTTTACTTTTGAGATTGGGGCTCGGGCAAGCTTGATCATGGAGAATCCCGGAGATCGTCTTCGCGCAGATCTCGAACGCCTTGCGGGACGGGTGTATTCAGAAGAGGGCATCCCGATGTTCCTGGCCTGCGAGGATCTGGCGTCAGGAATCGATGCAGGACAGTCAGCAGCGGTCACACTGACGCCGCTCAACGAGGATCTTGCGTCGGCATTTTCCCGGGATGCCTCGGTGTGGCAGGGCCTCCGCCCGGCAGCACCTGTCACAGATGTGGGAAAGATCGTTGAGGTGCTGGCTGTTCGAAACTTTGGCGCATCAGCTACTGAGCAGAACCCGTGAGCGCTTCTCCAAACTTCGGCGAACGCGCCGCGCTCCTTAGACATCTATACGAGGCGAAGCCGCTGATTCGGGCCGTCAATTTCCACAATACGCCGCGAGCTCGCGCTGAACAATACGACTGGGAACTTCGACACTATAGCCAGATGTTTTCTTCGGTTAATGAGGACGAACTCGACCGATACGTGACCACCGGCCTGTGGCACAAGCAGAAGCCGGGACTGATCATTGCGGTCTACGAAAGTTACCGAAACGGCTACGACGTGCTTGCGCCGTTATTGGAGAAACATGGCTTTACCGGTTGGTTTTTTGTCATTACCGGGTTTGTGAATGCGGCCATTGAAGAGCAATTGTCGTTCGCCGAAAGGCATCGGATCAGAATGCAGACGCGCGAGTATTCGGATGGGCGGTACGCGCTTACCTGGGACGAAGTCCGCCAGCTCGATAACAAACATGTGATCGCCAGCCATACGCGATCGCACACGCAGCTCTCGCTGCTTGATACTGTAACCGTCGAGCGAGAGATTGCCGGTGCGCAGGAGGATTTTCAGGAGCACCTGGGCCACCGGGTTCGTGCATTCTCATCTCTTACCGGTCCTGCACTGGGCGAACATTCCGCGACAGACCGTCTGGTCGCCTCCGCTGGATATGACTTCGTCTTCTCTACTTTCAGAATTCAGCGCGTGCCTTAGGTAGCCAGAACCACAAGTACCAACGCCGAGGACTGACTGGCGACGTGAATCGTCGGGCGATCGCGGGGGGCAACTGCAAGAGTGTCCCATGAGTCCATCCGGATTGGACCGCCCTCGCCGTCTGTGACGGTCACGACTTTCTCCGCCGGTGTGGTCCTCACGTGGATCAGAGCCTCACCCGGAGATCCCGCATTGCCGGTAGGCCCAAGATCGAGGACAGATTCAAAATCGAGGTCGCCCTGGGTGGCATTGACTTGCAGCAATCGCAGAGCAAGCCTCTGCGCATATGTCTTTTCCTCCAACAACACTGTCACGCCAGCAGCGTCCGTCCAACCGCGCGGTGAAAAAGCCTGAGCACGATTCCCGCTGGCGGGTGTCGCTCGCGCGTAGGCCACCTCTGCATCGCTATTTGCGAAGAGCTTGTAGGCTGCCTGAGGCGGAAGGTAGGCAACACATGCCGACGCAGGAGAGCCACTCTCGACGGCCGAGAGCGTAAACGTCCGTGACTCTCCCGACGTGTCTCCGCTCGCGGTGAAATCTATGGAGCCGGTCAGAACGACGACGAAAACTTCGTCCTCCTCCGCGTGCCCGTCGATCGTTGACCCCGCATGGAATCGATAAATCCGCAAGGACCGAAGGTTCGCGAAGCTGGTTTGAGACCGATCGATGTCCACCGGGCGTTGCACAAGGCCCGGCACTCCGGGAAGCGCCAGCCGTCGCTCAAAGTCAGCCTTGATCAGTTTCATCTGGTGTGCTCACGCGAATTGCGGAAGATACACTTTGTGTGCGTCGATCAGGTCGCGGGCGAGTGCCGCGGCCGCGTCAGGATCGGGTGCCGATCCATCGGTCAAGAGGGCTTCCACAAACAGGTCGAAGCTGCCGGTCAAAGCCGCTTCGACGGTGACTTCAACCGCCGCGATCTTTGACAGCAATTTGGCAGTGAGCGCCGGCGGCAAAGGCTGTGATTGTAGCGGTGTAAAGCCAGCCGCACCGGCCGCGGCGGGCATCTCAAGTACTGCGTTCGCGGGCAGGCCGGGCACCGCGCCTCCGTTCGGCATGTTCACGGAGAAGACATGTCTACTGTCGCGCAGCAAGGACTGCATAATCTCGATCAGCTGCTCGGACTCGCCTGGCACG
>CBAAAA010000185.1:0-8807 GCA_964658695.1 uncultured Solirubrobacteraceae bacterium
AAGCTGCCGTTCATGCCGAGGCGTACCCAGAGTGGGGCGCTGGCGGGCCGCCTGGTGATTGGGGCGGTTTGCGGCGCGACGATCTGTTCGGCGATGAAGCGGTCGAAACTCCTGGGTGCAATTGCGGGTGTATTCGGAGCGCTCGGCTCGACGTTTGCGGCCTACCAGATCCGGCTCCAGATTACCCAAGGGCTGGGAATGGCGGATAGCGTGGTGGCGCTGCTCGAAGACGGAACCACGGTATTTGTGGGAAAGGCGATTTGCCAGGGTTTGTCGCTGGCAAACCGGAAGTGAGGCGTTCGGGATAACACGCGAGAATACTTGCGGCTGTTCGCACTACGGACAGTAAGCATGCAATCGAACGGAACACGCTCGCTGGATCCGGCGGATTGGCAGGAGTTTCGGCGGCAGGCACACGCGATGCTGGACGAGTCTCTCGCTTACCTCGAAGAGATCCAGGGAGATCCGGTGTGGCAGCCGGTTCCGGACGCCGTTCGGGAGCAGTTTCGCAGCCCCTTGCCCCGAGAGGGATCCAGCCTTGCATCGGTGCACAACGTTTTTCGGCGGGATATCCGGCCATATGGGAGTGGAAACGTGCACCCGGGCTTTCTGGGGTGGGTGCAGGGCGGGGGAACGCCGGTCGGGATGCTGGCGGAAATGCTGGCGGCCGGGATGAATTCCAATCTCGGCGGCCGCGACCACGCTCCGGCCGAGGTGGAACGACAGGTGGTCGAATGGGTGCGGGACATCTTCGGGTTTCCGCGCGGTTCGACCGGGTTGTTTGTGACCGGGACGTCGATGGCCAACCTGACAGCTGCGGCAGTGGCGCGGGATGCCATGCCGGTTGGTTCGACGAGGCTGACCGCATATGCCTCGGCGGTGGTGCATGGCTGTGTTGCGAAGGCACTCGATGTGATCGGGGTGGGTCGCGGTGCGCTGCGATCGATTCGGACTGATGCTTTGCATCGCATCGATATTGAGGAATTGAAAAGCGCCATCGAGGCCGATCGCAGGCACGGGTTCACGCCCTTTCTGATCGTGGGCACAGCGGGAACAGTGGACATCGGGGCGACCGATGATCTTGATTCTCTGGCGGATGTGGCTTGCGAACAAAGGCTCTGGTTTCACGTGGACGGCGCCTATGCGGCGCTGGGGATGCTGGCTCCGGATATTGCGCCGCGGCTCAAAGGGATCGAACGCGCCGACTCACTGGCCTTCGATTTTCATAAATGGGGGCAGGTTCCGTATGCCGCCGGTTTTCTGCTGGTGCGACACGGGACGCTGCATCAGAATGCATTTGCACGTTCTGCCTCATATCTGAATAGAGAAGGGCGGGGACTGGCGGCCGGTTCTCCATGGCCGTGCGACTTTGGCGTGGATCTTTCGCGCGGGTTCCAGGCGTTGAAGACCTGGTTCACTCTGAAGGTGTATGGCACGAAGGCGTTGGGGGAGATCATCTCGCAGACGTGCCGGCTGGCCCGCTATCTCGAAGAACTGATTCTTGGATCTGCGGAGCTGGAGCTGATGGCTCCCGTACAACTTAACATCGTCTGTTTTCGTTTTCGCGCGGTGCAGGCGGATCGTGTGAACGCGAAGATCGTGGTAGATCTGCAGGAGGCCGGGGACGTTGCTCCGTCAACCACCATGCTCAATGGGCGGCTGGTGATTCGGGCCGCGATTGTGAATCATCGAACCACCGAAAGAGAAATGGATCTGCTGGTGGAGAAGACGCTGTCACTGGGTCGCGCCATCGAGGCGAAAATCTCTCAGACGACACTGGCCGAATGGGTGCCGTGCCACTTGCGGGAAGCCGGGTTGGAGGATCTGAACCGGCAGCTTGCCGGCCATCCGGAACAGGTTGAACTGCGAGTGCAGAGAGCTGATCTACTGGCTTCACTTGGTCGAATCTCCGATGCTCGCGATGAGTATCTGGCCGCTTTGCTGCAGCAGCCGACGCACCGCATTGCGCTGAACAATCTGGGTGCAGTGCTCTACGGGACAGGCCATCGCAAGGCAGCCCGTACGGCTTATGCCGAAGCAGTGGCACAGCATCCACGTGATGCAATGAGCCGTGTGAATTTAGCAAATGTGCTGGTGGAAGAGGGAGATCTTCCGGCAGCTCGCGGGCATTATGAAGCGGTGCTGCGGTTTCAGGATGGCGATGATCCTCAGCGGAAGGCTTCACAGGGACTGGCTCGGGTGTTGGCGGAACTGGGGGAGGAAAAAGCTGCCACAGAACACCGGAATGCAGGGTTTGTGTCTGACTGGCTGACAGTGCTGCCTTACCGTGGACGGGAGCGGCCGCTGTCGATGCTGCTGCTGGTGTCCGCGGAAGGCGGGAACTTGCCCATTCGCCATCTGCTCGACGACAGCGTGTTCCAGTTGTCCGTTGTGATGGCGGATTACTACGATGAGCGGCAGGCGCTGCCACCGCATCAACTGGTCTTCAATTCCATTGGTGATGCCGACCTGGCCGGGAAGGCGCTGCTCGGGGCGGAAGCAGTTCTGGCTCACAGCGCGGCTCCGGTGATCAATCCGGTGGGCGCGGTACGGATGACCGGACGGGTGAACAATGCGCGGCGGCTGCGCGGTATTCCCGGCGTGATCGCACCAGTTACGGTGATGATGCCGCGAGAGTCACTGGAGCCGCGTTCGGCTGGGAAGACGCTGGCGCTGCATGGTCTGGGGTTTCCGCTGCTGTTACGTGCGCCGCGCTTTCATACGGGACGGCACTTCGTGAAGGTGGAAAGCGCAGCGGAACTGGCGACCGGTCTGGCCGGGTTGCCGGGACAAGATGTGATCGTCATGCAGTATCTGGATGCGCGCGGGCGTGACGGGAAATCGCGTAAATACCGGGTGATGATGATCGATGGCCATTTGTATCCGCTGCACGTGGCGATTTCGAGTCATTGGAAGATTCACTATTTCACCGCCGAGATGTCGAACTGTGCGGTGCATCGGGAAGAAGACGCCGCGTTTCTGAAAGATATGCCGGGCCTGCTGGGCGCGCTCGCGATGAATGCGCTGTCGAGCATACAGCAGGTGCTCGGGTTGGATTATGCCGGAATTGATTTCGGTTTGAACGAGGCGGGCGAAGTGCTCTTGTTTGAGACGAACGCCACGATGGTTGTGCTTCCCCCTGAGGCGAAGCCGCAGTGGGATTACCGGCGACCCGCGGTGGAACGGGTTCACCGCGCCGTGCTGCGGATGATTGGAGATCGATCGGGTGTCAGACGTTAGTGAGTGCATCGCTAGTAAGAGTATTGAAAGTAACAGCGATGCGCGGGCCACTTACGAGTTAGCGTGTACACAGTTACAAGCTAGTAATTACATCGATGGCTTTCGCAATTACCGGAGCCGATGGGAAGCGGCCGGCATTGCGCGTCCCGTGCACACGGATCGGGCGCTGTTAGGAGAAGAGTGGCGTGGGCAGGATCTACGAGGCAAACGCATTCTTCTGCATGCGGAGCAGGGGTTCGGAGACACCATCCAATTCATCCGCTACGCGCCGCTGGTGGCGGAATTGGGCGCGGACGAAGTGGTGGTGGAAGTTCAACCTGCGATGCGGGAGCTTGCGGCGTGTATGGACCTGAACGGCTGCACTGTAGGCAATGGAGTTCCGCTCGGAGTCTATGCTGCGCATTGTGCGCTGCTCGATCTGCCGCTGGTGTTTGGAACGACTGTGAGTACGATTCCTCCGCCGATTCGGATGAACATTCCGGAAGGCGTCGAGAAGCTGTGGCGAGGCCTAATCCGTGGGACGGGACGCAGGAAGGTTGGACTGGTGTGGGCGGGCAGCGCGAGCAATCCGATCGACGCGAAACGGTCGGTGAGGCTGGATGAGTTTCGGCCGGTGCTGGAGGCGTTCGGTGACGCGGAGTTCTTCAGCTTTCAGGTCGGGCCGGCGGCGGAGCAATTGAGGGGGTGGCGTCATCGCATGCACGATCTACAGTCGGATTTGCGTACGTTTGTCGATACTGCCGCGGCGCTGCGGTGTATGGACCTGGTGATCACGGTGGAGACGGCGGTGGCGCATCTGGCTGGCAGTCTCGGATTGAACGCATGGGTGATTTTGTCGCACTCGCCGTGCTGGAGATGGCTGCTGGAGAGGCGGTCTTCGCCGTGGTATCCGACGGTGCGGCTGTTCCGGCAAGAGGAACCAGGGGACTGGGGGAGTGTGATGCGACAGCTGGTAGCAGAAAGAACTTTACAAGACAAAGAAAGCCTCGTAGAGTCGTTCTATGGCTAGGGTGGCTGCACAAGGACTTGCTGGTGACACTTCCTACGATTGGGTTGAGTACTTCTATCAGAATGCGCGTGAGCCGGCGCTGCCGTGGAACCTTGAAGTGCGTTTATCAGGGGCCGAGAAGCGGGCTGTGATTGGATCGATTCAGCAGTTTCAGCTGGGAGAAGGAGCTAGCGGGGCACGGATGCTGGAGCGGGCACAGCGGTTTTCGCGCGAGACAGGAGATCTCGGGCTGGTTGCGGCGCTGCGATTGTTTGTGCGGGAGGAACAGCGGCATAGCAAGATATTGGCGCGCTTTCTTGAGTTGGAAAGTGCTCCGTGCCTGCGTAAACACTGGGTGCATAGCGTGTTCCGGTCCATTCGGGGCTTAGCCGGACTGGAGCTTTGCCTGAAGGTTCTGGTGACGGCGGAGGTTTTGGCACGGCCTTATTATGCTGCACTGCGGGATGCCACCGGGTCGCCGCTTTTGAGGAGTATTTGCCAGTTGATTTTTGAGGAAGAGGGCGCTCATTTGAGGTTTCAAGCGTTTGCGCTGCGGAGGTTTCAAGGGCGGCACCGGCCATTTGTTCAGGTGGGGATCCGGGGCCTGCATGTAATGCTTTTGGGGTGTACGGCTGCGCTTGTTTGGATGGAGCATCAGGCGGTGTTTCGAGCGGCGGGACGGACGTTTAGGGAGTTTTGGGACGAGACTTGGCGGGAGTTTGACGAGTTGTATGGAGTTGGGAGTGGGTAAGCATTTGTCGCGCGCCTGACATGTTGGCCCTTACTATTCGGGAGGAAGTTCCATCAATGGAACCCTGCGATCTGGGACGAAATTAACCGGCATGTCGAGGCCGTTCTCGTTCTCTCGAAGCGGGAAGTTCTTTCGCGGTTGCTGCGCGAAGCCGAAATCTGCACAGATCTAGAGCAGGTACGGGCTGCGGCGATATTGGCAGGTGTGGTGCGGGAGGAGCTTTGTCTGCTACGCAATTTCGGCATGACTGCTGGCGTCATTGGTTCACCAGTCTGACGCTTGTAGCATAGGAGCACCCGGAGAGCGATCTGAAGTCGAGTCAAACTGTCACACCTGCCTGGCTGATGGGCCTGTCTAACTGCTCGGTGGGTCTCACCAGCGGTATTGCCTTTTTTGTGGTTCCTCAGCTGCTTGCGGGACGACATGTTTCTGAAGGCACGATTGCGGGCATTACGGCCGCGGCCATGTCTTCCAATTTCTGGCCGTTCGTGTTTGGGCCGATGCTGGATGTCTGGTTCAGCCGCCGCTTCTATGCCACCGTTTTCGCTGCTTTGGCGGCGGTATTGATCAGTGTTGCGCTGATGAATCTGAATCGTCTTGCCATGCTCGAAGTCGCGCTGGTTCTGGGGGTTGCAGCGGCGATGCTTTACACCACGGCACTCGGCGGCTGGTTCTCAACAGTCTGCCGGCATGAGGATAAGAACAAGCTGAGTGCGTGGCTCAACATAGCGGTGATCTCCGGGATCGGCGTGACTTCCGTTCTGGGCGGCGAGCTGATGCGCAGTTTGGCTGAGCGGGTGGCGGCTTGTCTTTTAGGCGTGATCGTCTTCCTTCCAACTGCCTTGTTCCTGTTCATTCCTTCCAGCGGCCCGGACCGACAGCTCGCGGGCGAAAGCTTCGGTCAATTTGCCAGCGACCTTCTGGCACTCGTGCGCCGGCGTGAAGTGCTGGTTGCGCTGCTGATCCTTGTTTCTCCTTGCAGCTCGTTCGCATTGACGAATCTGCTTGGAGGTCTTGGAGCGGACTTCCATGCGTCCGCACGCGTTGTGAGTCTGGCCGGCGGGGTGGGAGCATTTTTTCCAGGGATCATAGGATGCCTGCTCTTCCCGATGATCGCCAGGCGAAACTCGCTGATCCTTCTTTATCTTGCCGACGGTGTCCTGGGTAGTCTGTTTACGTTGAGCCTGATTTTTCTACCGCATACCCGATGGACGTTTGTCGCGTCGCTGGTCGGTGAGTATCTGTTCCAGGCGGTTGCCTTTTCAATTCAGGTCGGGATTATGTTTGAAACCATCGGAAAAGATAACCCGTTTGCCGCAACCACATTCACCTTTTTGTCGGCAGCCACCTATGTGCCGATTACGTACATGATGGTTGCCGACGGTAAGGGTTACTCGGTGGGTGGAGTTACGGGTAGCCTGGGAACGGACGCGGCAATCAGTATTGCTTCGTGTGTGGTGATGGGTTTCTTGCTTTATCGATTGAATGGGAAGTCCTTCGAGTTGCGCGGCCGTTATTTGACAGAAGGGCTGTCGTCAGCTTTGAGGTCGCCAAGGGCGTACTGAATCCCGGCGCGCAGGTGTTCCAGCATGGGCGTCATCGCATACACGCGATCGCTATGCCCGTGCCCTTCGTAGAATACGCGACCCTGGCCTTCGCGGCGGATGTAGCTTAACGCGTAATCCGCATCCGTGCGCGGATTTGCTTCCTTCGCTTTATCCTCGGCACTCATTTTGTCGTAATCGATGCTGGTCAGCACGTGCACGTTCTTGCGTGAGAACGAATCCTGAGCAAAGGTGTACGTCTCGTCGTGAATCTCGAACTCCTGCCCGTGGAACATGGCGGTCAAGGGGCTGTTGGGATCATCGATCTTCACAGTAATCAGTTGTGGGTCGGACCAGTGGAACTTGAAGAACCCACCGATTAAGGTGTTGAACTCGGGCCATTGCTGTACTGGTTTCGCTTCACCGCCTGCACGCGGGGCGGGAGGAGGCAGCAGGGTATTGAAGTGCGACACAAAATCCGCGCGGGTGATCTTGCCCGTCTTGTCCGTATTCAACTTCTGGAACCAATCGTCAGAGACAGCGGTCCACTCCTGGCGGGTCACGGAATCATCGTGATTTTGGTCGCTGGCCGTGGTCAGCTGAGCCGCTAACATCATGGCGGTGAAGTTCGGGCCCGTACTGCCGCTGGTTGCAGCTGTCGACGCAGCCACACAATCGGAGTGGTAGGAATCGGTAGCGGCGTGAATGCCGGCAATCCCCTTGCCGCCTCTGACGAACTCCAGCAGCGCGGCGCGCCGAGCCGCCGTCACGGCCGGATCTTTATCATCGAGAAAGCAGGCGGTCGTGCTGTCGAGGAAAAGCGCATCGTACTGTTTGAGGTTGCTGGCGTTGACATCGGCGGCGTTGTAGCTGACCGTCGTCGTCCATAAGCCACCTTGCTTGCCCAAAGCTTCGACCGTCTTGGCAGCCAGCGGAATGGAGGCATGTACGAAACCTCCCGGTCCGGTATGCGCAAGAACCAGCACCTTACGCGGATGCAGCGGCTTGGCGCCTGGCGTGGTAGGCAGCGCGGCCATCATGGCATCCACAGCCGGTTTTGGCGCGGTCATGGGCGTTGCATTCCCAGCGATGTTGAAACTGTTTCCTTGACCCGGCTTTGCCCCAGCAGGCGCAGGCAGTACCTTGGCCAATCCGGCGGCGATCTCATCCCGTGTCAAGGTGCCGCTATTGGTGGTATTCCAACTGGTGAACCAGGAGTCAAAGCCGTGCTCGATCTCGCCTTGGGTAAGAGTTCCGTCATTGTCTGTATCCAGAGCGGTAAACAGAGCCTGGGCAGTCCGGCCGCCACCAGGGCCCTGGGCCCACAAGCTCGCGACACCTACAGCCGTCACGACAGACATCAAGAGAGCCGCGCCGGCCCCCACATACTTCGGTCCGATTGATTTGATTCTTAACATACGATGTGCCAACACGAGTCTATCGCTGAGCGAATCGGCTATTTAGGCATGGACGCCCAAGTACCTGATATGCTGCGAGCTGGATGGCAGCAAAAAGGCCTGTTCCCGCGGAGAAGCTGGTGTTTGGTTGCCACCGGTTTGGTTTCGGTCCGGTTCCTGGCGGCGGCGCGGTAGACGTCGAGAGGCATGTGATTCCGCTGGTGAAGACGGCCTGGGATCTTGGGGTGCGGACCTTTGATTCGGCAGTTTTATACCGGGCCACTCTTCAATTGGGACGTGCTCTGAACGCGCTGGACATCGACCCCGGTGCAGTTCGCTTTCAAACAAAGTGCCTTCGGTATCTCGGGTTAAAACTGGGCTCGTCGGTGGAACACCAACCGGAGGCGCTGCTGCAAGGCATTCCAGATCGTTACCGGGGACTGACGGACAAGTGGGATACTTCGCCGAAAGGCGTCGAGCAGCAAATCTGTCGTGAGCGCATTGAATACGGCGGAGGTTCTCTTTACGGTGTGGCGCTGCATGATCCACCGGACATGGAGAAACAAATCGGGCTGAAATGGGAGAGCGATATCCGGCCAGCCGTGGACTATCTTCAGTCCGTCAAGTCTGCGGGTTTCGTTCAACGACTGGGCGTTGGAGTGAAGGAGCCCGAGTTTGTGCGCCGTTTTGTGGCCCAGGAACCAGGCGTTCTGGACTATGCGGGCGTTACTTTCTGCCCGATGATTTTGGGCCCGATGACGAAGATCATCGAAGCGGGCGAAGCGCAAGGTTTCGAGGTCACTTTGATGGGCATCAACTATGGCCAGGCTTTTACGCTTATGGAAGATCCGGCAACTGCGCCGCCGTTTCTTTACAACTATGAAGTG
>CBAAAA010000186.1:0-8722 GCA_964658695.1 uncultured Solirubrobacteraceae bacterium
AACCTCGTCATAGTTGTGTACGTATTAGCAGATTGAATCTCCGTTAGAAATCCAGAGCGTGATTGAGGACCCGGGTAGTGAAGCAGCACTACCCGGGATTTTTTGTATCAGGAAAAGCTGAGTCAGATGAACGCAAGTAATCGCAGCTTCGAACTGTGATGGTGCATCGAAGGTACAGGTAGAAATTAATGGCCAACACAGACTTCAATGTTCTTCCGGCACTGCCACTCAAAAACACCATCCTGTTTCCGGGATTGATGTTGCCGCTGTCGGTCGGACGAGAGAGTTCCGTCAAAGCAGTAGAGGCGGCGCTCAAGACGGAAGAGAAAGAAATCATCCTCATCGCGCAGCGGGACGCGCAAGTAGAAAGCCCGCAACAGGACGACCTGTATACGATCGGCACCAAGGCGGTTATCCGAAAATCGTCCCGCCCCGGCCAGGGGATGCTGGAAATCCTGGTATTGGGCGTAGAACGCGTTGTGGTGGTGAAGCTCGAAACCGGTGAGCCCTACCTCAATGCGAAATTTCGAACGCTCCCGCTGCCGCAGGACGGCGGCTCGGAAGTGGAGGCCCTCGCGGGCGCGCTTCTTGAACTCGCTGGAAGGGCAATTGCCTTAGCCCAGCCCCAGTCTTCGAGCGAACTGACAAGAATGTTGTCGGCCAATAACGATCCGCTGGGCATGGCGTATTTGCTGGCAAGCGTCTTCAGCCTCGACATCGCACGCGAACAGCAGCTCCTCGAAGCGGACACTCGTGCCGCGGCGCTGCGTCTCATCCACTCCTTCCTGTCGCATGAAATCGAAGTGCTCGAACTGAGGCAGAAGATCGCCTCTACAGCGCGCGACGAGATGTCGAAGGAGCAGCGCGAATACCTGCTGCGTCAGCAGCTTCGCGCCATTCAGCAGGAGCTGGGCGAAAAGGATGGCGAGAAGGTTGAGCTGCAACTGCTGCGCGAGCGCTTTGAAAAAGCCAATCTTCCGGAAGAAGCCAAGAAAGAGTTTGAGCGTGAAATGGCAAGGCTGGAGAAGCTCCCCGCCGGAGCTCCCGACTTCCACGTCACACGGACCTATCTCGAGTTCATGCTCGATCTTCCGTGGAACACTTACACCGAAGACAACCTCGATATCAAGCATGCCCGTGAGGTCTTGGACGCCGACCATTTCGGCCTCAAAGAAATCAAAGAACGCATTCTCGAGCAGCTCAGCGTACTGAAGCGGAATCCCGATGCCAAGGCGCCGATACTGTGCTTCGTCGGGCCTCCCGGAGTGGGTAAAACATCGCTCGGACAATCGATCGCCCGAGCCCTGGGACGTAAATTCGAACGTTTCAGCTTAGGCGGCATGCACGACGAAGCCGAACTGCGCGGACACCGCCGGACCTACATCGGCGCAATGGCCGGACGGCTGCTGCAAGCCATGCGGCGAGCCGGAGCCAATAATCCGGTTCTGCTCCTGGACGAGATCGATAAACTCGGCCGCGACTTCCGTGGCGATCCGGCGGCTGCTCTCCTCGAGGTCTTGGATCCCGAGCAGAACAAAACCTTCCGCGACAACTATCTCGACCTCGCGTTCGATTTGTCGAAGGTGCTGTTCATCACCACCGCAAATTCGCTCGATACCATCCCGCAACCGCTGCTCGACCGCATGGAGCTCATCCGGCTCTCCGGTTACAGCGAAGAAGAGAAGGAACAAATCGCCCGGCGCTACCTCATTCCCAAGCAGATGAAGTCTGCCGGATTGACGGAGGAGGAACTGGAGTTCACCGACGAAGGCCTGCGTTCATTAATTCGCGGCTACACTCGTGAAGCAGGACTCCGCAAACTCGAACGCGCCATCGCCCGAGTCACACGCAAAGTAACCCTTCAACTCGCTGAAGGAACAGCCGGGAAGGTGGTTATTACTCCCGGATCTCTCGATGACCTGCTGGGACCGGAGATCTTCCTGCCCGAGCAGCTGCGCAAGACCGTTCAGGCCGGCGTCGCTACCGGACTCGCCTGGACCGAAGCCGGCGGCGACGTTCTCTACATCGAGAGCGCTCTGCTGCCCAACGGCAAAGGTCTGACAATCACCGGGCAACTGGGTGAAGTGATGCAGGAGTCTGCAAAGATCGCGCAAAGCTACATCTGGTCCCACGCCGCTGAACTCGGAGTGGATCCCGAGAAGATCAAGGAGAATGCGGTTCACATTCACGTGCCCGCCGGCGCTATCCCCAAGGATGGACCTTCGGCAGGCGTCACGATGACCACCGCCATGACCTCCATCTACACTGGACTTCCGGCCCGCAGCGATACTGCAATGACCGGCGAAGTCACCCTCACCGGCCTGGTACTCCCCATCGGCGGAGTCAAAGAGAAGGTGCTGGCGGCCAGGCGCTCCGGCATCCGGAGGGTGATCCTGCCCCAGGCCAACAAGAAGGACCTGCGCGAACTGCCGGATCATGTTCGACAGGAGATGCAGTTCCACTTCGTCGATCGCGTCGAAGAAGTACTCGCCTTAGTGATCCCCGATCTCAGAATCGGAACACTCGCTCTCGCCAGCTAGAAACGCCACAGACGAACAAAATGCGGAGAGGCCGGGAGTTATTTTCCCGGCCTCTTCTTTTTTATAAACGGTAAAAACCCTACTCAACCCGATAATTGGGCGCTTCTTTCGTGATGATCACGTCGTGAACGTGCCCTTCCCGCAGCGCAGCCATACTGACACGCAGGAATTTGGCTTTTTCCTGCAGTTCATTGATTGTCTTGCAGCCGCAATATCCCATCCCCGCTCGCAACCCACCTACCAGCTGAAAAGCCATCTCGGACAGCAATCCTTTGTACGGAACACGCCCTTCAATCCCCTCCGGCACCAGCTTTCCACCCTCGCTCGCAACCACCGCTTGTGCATAGCGTTCGGACCCGCCGCCGCCCTGCATCGCGCCCATCGAACCCATGCCGCGATACGTCTTGAATGTGCGGCCCTGATACAGAATCGTCTCGCCCGGACTTTCATCCGTTCCTGCGAAAAGGCTGCCGATCATTACTGAATCCGCACCTGCGGCAATTGCCTTCGTCACATCGCCCGAGTACTTGATTCCCCCGTCCGCGATCAACGGAATCTTTGCCTCGCGAGTCGCCTTCGCACACTCCGCAATGGCCGTTATTTGCGGCACTCCCGCGCCACTCACGACCCGTGTCGTGCAGATCGAACCAGGTCCAATGCCAACCTTAATGCCGGATGCGCCTAATCGAATCAGATCGCGCGCGCCCTCAAACGATGCCACATTGCCAGCCAGAACTTCGACCTCCGGAAGCGTATGCTTCAGCAACCGCAACGCATCCATCACGCGACGGCTATGCCCGTGAGCTGAGTCAACAGCGATCACGTCTACCTTCATCTTCACGAGCTCCTGCGCACGCTCGAGAAAATCTCCCGTTGAACCCACCGCGGCGCCCACGCGCAAGCGGCCCTGCTCATCTTTGGCCGCGTTCGGATACTTCAGTTTTTTCTGGATGTCCTTTACCGTAATCAGACCCTTCAGAGCGAAGTGATCGTCCACCACAAGAAGCTTTTCAACACGGTGCTTGTGCAGTATCTGCTGAGCGTCTTCAAGCGTCGTGCCAACCGGGACCGTGATCAGATCATCCTTAGTCATGACCTCGGAGATCGGTAAATCGAAACGGTTTTCAAATCGCAAATCCCGGTTCGTGAGAATACCAACCAGCTTGCCATTCTTCGTCACGGGCACGCCCGAGATACGATATCGGCTCATCACTTCGAGCGCTTCCGATATTTTCCGCTCGGGTTCTATTGTGACCGGATCGACAATCATGCCGCTCTCACTGCGCTTCACACGATCGACCTCTTCGGCCTGCCGGTCGATCGACATGTTGCGGTGAATGATGCCGATCCCACCTTGCTGCGCAAGCGCGATTGCCATATGCGACTCAGTGACTGTGTCCATGGCGGCGCTGACAATCGGAATGCGCAACTCTACGCGCGGAGTGAGCCGTGTGACAGTGTCCGCTTCCGAGGGAATGACGTCGCTAAGCGCTGGCTGCAGGAGTACATCGTCGAAGGTGAGCCCTTCTAATAGCACGTCAGGAATCATCAGGGATTTAGTTTCATCGTAACAGGCGCGCCGGTGCTCAGTCGGAGGCCGTTCTGCCCCTATACTGAGGGAGTGAAGGCAGGAAACCGAGGCCATTTCGTATGAGCGAAGCCTCTTTGCAGGAAATGCTGCAACAAAGAAGCTTGCCTGTGAAGCGGCTTCAACTTGCAATCCTCCGGCAAATCGCAGATCAGCTCCGGCAAGCCAATCAACGCGGTCTCGTTCATGGCAACCTCACCCCGCAAAGTGTGATGGTCTCGATGCGCGACGAAGGCGAAGGTGTTTCCGTTTTCGTGCGGGATTTCGGAACACAGTTCATCCTCGATCCGACGGGCAGCAACGACCCGATCCCGCTGAACGCTTATTATCTTTCCCCTGAACAGGTTCTCGGAATCGACGTGAGCCCGCAATCAGATGAGTTCTCCTTCGCGGTCATCGCTTATGAGATGTTGGGGGGCCGCAGACCGTTCACGGCCGCAAAAGTCTCCGGGCTTATCTTTGCAATTTGTTCGGACACTCCGGCCGCGCTTCACGAGCTGGATGCCGCACTCACCTCCGGGGTCAGCGATGTTGTCAATCGCGCACTGGCTAAAGATCGTGAACAGCGTTACGCGAACTCAGTTGACTTCATGACCGCTCTCGAACGCGAACTGGTTCAGTGCGAGGGCTGGAACGAGGTTAAGCCCGAGCCGGAACCCGTTGCCATCGCCGCAGCGGCCGCATCGACTTCTCAGCACCATGCTGAGCCTTTCGTACCCTTGGTGCAGCCTCCCGCAGCCGTTTGGAATCCAGCCCCCAGCTTCGAGCCCGAGCCGAGACCAAACCCGGTCGCCTATGAACTTCCTCCGATACGTCGCAAGCGTCGATACGATGATGACGAAGAGGACATTGCTACCGGCACATCGCCTGTCAAGAAGTTTGCGATTGCAGGCTTGATTCTGTTTGCACTCGCGGCTGGTGGCGTGTTCTTTCTAAATCGATCCTCGAAACCGGACTTGCCAACCCAGGTACTAGAGACCAGCAATGGACCTGTCAGTCCGCCACCGGCGGATACCGCTGCACCGAAACCTGAATCAGCATTGCAACAGCCGCCAGTATCCACACCAAAGCAGTCGGCTCCGCTACTGACAGCACCAAAGCAGTCTGCTCCAACGCCGCCAGTTTCAACGGCAAGATCGCCAACCCGCGTCTCCAAGCCTGCGCAACAAGTGAGAACGGCAGCTCCCGCCAAAGCGCCGGGCAGGCAACCAGGGAATGACTTGGTGGACGTTGAACTACTCAGCGATCCTCCCGGTGCGCAGATGACGGTGGACAACAATCCAGTGATGGCCTGTCGCGCGCCGTGCACCATTTCGTTAAGCACTGGACGGCACACACTGACGGCCAGCCTGGCGGGTTACACAATGGCACAGCGCATCTTTAACGTCCCGGAGACGAGCAGCGTTTTCGTAACCATCCCGAGACTGAGCGGTGTACTGGTAGTGACTTCCAACCCGAGTGCAACGACTGTTCTGGTTGATGGGAAAGACTATGGGCTGACTCCAGCAACATTGCATTTGCCACCCGGTCAGCATCGGATTACTTTAATGAACGGTTCTCAGCGCCATGATGAGATCGTGACCGTGGTGGCCGATGGAATCCAGGCAACCGGTTATACGTTTCCAAGGTGATGGCTTACTGCGCCGCCTTGAGAAAATCACGATGCGAAGGAAAATCCGGCAGACTGGTCGCACTCAGAATCGCGCGGTTTACCGCCCTGGCCATCACTTCGGCCGCAACTGCTCCCACAAGGCTTGCATCGTGAGCGGCTCGGCTGCTTCCCGTACCAACCGCGAAGATGGTGTCGCCGTCGGAGAGCGTATGCACCGGGTTGATGGTGCGGGCAAACCCATCGTGCGCCATCTGCGCCACCTTGGTGGCTTCCACTTTCGTCAACGCGGCGTTCGTTGCGATCACGCCGATGGTGGTATTCGCACCTCGAAGGCTTTTGTTCTGGCCGCCATTCATCAACTCGCGCATGCTGTTGAGAAAACCCGGACCACTCGGGTTCCGCGCACCGGCGAGAATGTCTCCGGTCTGCAAGTTCCGTACATCTCCGACCGCGTTCACGGCAACAAGAGCGCCAACCACCAGACCTGTTTGATCAATGGTCCACGAAGCAGTTCCAATGCCTGACTTCATCGCCAGATGCATTCCAAAGATCTTACCTACCGTCGCGCCGGTGCCTGCTCCCACGCAGCCCTCTTGAAGGTTCTCGTGAACCGCTGCTTCACAAGCCGCGTATCCAGCTGCTGCATTAGGATGAACCTTTGGATCCCCGATCGTGAGATCGAACAGAATGGCCGCGGGTACGATAGGCACGATGGCGGAACCAACATGAAAGCCGACGTTTCGTTCTTCCAGATATCGCATCACACCGGAAGCGGCATCCAATCCGAAAGCGCTGCCCCCGGACAGCACGATGGCGTTGACCGCCTGGACAGAGTTAATCGGATTCAGAAGATCGGTCTCACGGGTTCCCGGCGCAGAGCCGCGGACATCCACACCCGCAACCGCGGGCTGATCAAACAGGATGACTGTGCAACCAGTAGGACGCCGGGTCTCCGTGTAGTGGCCGACGCGAAGGCCTCCCACGTCTGTGATGCTTCCCTTTGGCTCTTCCGTCCGCATCCCCGCCAACAAGGCAGCCGGAGCAAACACTGCCGCGGCACGCAGAAGGGCCCGGCGCGCTAGGACCGGCTCGACGTCAGGATCTTGCATGGCTTGTTCACGATGATAGACGCTCCCGTATTCAAACAGTCAAAGGCCGAATCGCTTCGTTGGCTGGCAGTGTCAATCTTCATTATCTCTTCGACGCTGAACTATCTCGACCGTCAGCTCACCGCTGTGCTTGCCCCCCTCATCATGGCCGAGATGCACTTGAATCAGACGAAATTCGGCTTGCTCATTTCGGCATTCTCCATTGCCTACGCGGCCAGTTCACTTGGGGCGGGATGGTTTCTGGATCGTGCTGGAGTGACAAAAGGAATCTCGGTTGCTGTTGGTTGGTGGTCCGCAGCCGTGATGTCGGTTGGATTGGTGCGAGGAGTCGGTGGCCTCGCCGTCTGCAGAGCTGCCCTTGGCGCTGGCGAGTCGGCCGGCGTGCCATCCGTCGGAAAGCTGAACGGCATTTATCTGCGGCCCGAAGAACGGGCGCTCGGCGCAGCCCTTAACCAGATTGGATTGAGTCTCGGGCTGTCAATCGCTCCGTTAGCCGTCGGGTTCGCGATCACCTACGGCTGGCGAACCCCTTTTGTTCTCACCGGAGTGCTTGGGTTCCTCTGGATCCCACTCTGGTGGTCCACCAAGAGCAGGATCCTGCCCACTTACGGCGATTTGCAGCCAGCGGCGCAGACTGACAGCGAACCCCGCTGGGCGCTGTTGCTAAACCGAAATCTCATTCTGCTTGTGATTGCCAACGTTCTCTGGATGGGGGCGTACTCGCTGTGGTCAAACTGGATGACTTTGTACTTAATAGGAGTGCACGGGTTGACGCTCAAAGAAACAGCAAGATATATATGGATTCCACCATTGATCTCTAACCTGGGAGGATTCTTCGGTGGGTGGCTTTCCCTTCGATGGATGCGAAAGAACGTGAGTGCTATCTCGGCTCGCAGAAGAGCCGTATGGGTCAGTGCATTCGGATCCTGCGGGGCTCTGTTCCTTTTCATCTCCCCAAATGTTCAATGGACGATCACTCTGATCTCGCTCAGCTTCTTCTTTGCACTGGCGGGAAGCGTAAACATTTACGCGCTTCCGATTGATCTATTCGGATCAGCCAAGTCAGGCCTGGCGATTGCCGCTCTAACATGCGCATTCGGCATCATGCAGACATTTATTTCGCCGCTGATCGGGATTTTATCCGATCACCATCTCTACACCCAAGTGGTCTGGATTGTGACGATCCCGCTGCTACTTAGCGCGCTGGTCCTGAATGGAATCCGAGAAAGTTGAGACTTCAAGTCTTCAAAAAGCGAGCAGGCGTTCTGCCTGGTTGACTAAGTCCTGTACCTGTGGCAAGATCGCATCTTCGAGCGAAGGATTATAAGCTACCCAAGTATCCTTAGCTGCGACTCGGGCGACAGGAGCATCGAGATAAGCAAATAGCTCATCGGCAATCCGGGCAGCGATCTCCGCTCCGTAACCCCAGGAAAGCGTATCTTCGTACGCAATGATCACGCGATTCGTTTTCTGGACGGAAGCAGCGATGGCAGTCCAGTCGTATGGCGCAAGCGTTCTCAAATCGATGACTTCCACTGAAGCGTCTGGATGAACAGCTTCAATCTGCAGTGCGGCCAGCAGAGATTTCTGCACCAGCGCACCGTAAGTAACGATGGTGAGACTCTTACCGAGTTTGACGGTGCTCGCCTTCCCGAACGGTACCGTAAAGTCTGTTCCGGGATGCGGCGACCGGTTGTAGGTTTCCCGGTACAGCTTCTTATGCTCCAGGAACAACACCGGGTCGTCCGATCGAATCGCCGTACGCAGAAGCCCACACGCGTCTAACGAGTTGGATGGGAAAACCACGCGAAGTCCCGGGATGTGCGTAAAGCTTACCTCACCACATTGGCTGTGATAGATAGAGCCCCCGGTC